>JXSN01000004.1 GCA_001276605.1 Achromatium sp. WMS2 | reverse complement strand
GTTGTGGTTGTAATTCACTAATGGTAGGATATGCTTAGTTCATGGACCGCATCCACTAATACTGTTATATTTTCGGGATCTACATGTTGAGCAACACCATGACCTAGGTTAAAGACATGTCCAGTTCCTGAGCCGTAGCTTTTAAGCACAGTTGATACAGCGCTCCTTATGGTTTGGGGAGAAGTATAAAGCACCGCTGGGTCTAAATTACCTTGAATAGCCATAGAGTTGCCAACATGTAGATCCCGAAAATATAACAGTATTAGTGGATGCGGTCCATGAACTAAGCATATCCTACCATTAGTGAATTACAACCACAACGTGTTTTGATTATTTTCACACACGATCGGATCGAGTCAACGGGATTGCGTCCGTTAGTCCTCCCACACCACCGGACATGGGGTTACAACTTTGGTCTTTGGCTACGCTTATAGTCATTCAATGCGGCAACCTCATTTCAGGTTGCAAGAACATGCCCATGGCGGGCACACTAGGTGCGACTAGTGTAGCATAATCGCACGCAATATACAGTAGTTCACAGGAACTATAATGTTTTGACCGTTCCCATGCTCGGGTGTGGGAACGCCTTCGGGGACGCTCCTGCACCCTCTGTTATTAAATTCAATACATGTTGTATGTATTAAATCTTCTAGTGTCTGGGTAAAAAGCTCGCCATTACGGATAATGTCTCAAACTTTACTTAGTTACAGTAAGGTGTATCTGGGGGTAAGGATGATTCAACACCTGGAAGTAACAGGGTATTGAGGAGATTAAACTCGTTAGATGCCATAAACAAGCGATTATTTAATACTGAGTGAAAATTATGGGGTACCCCATTGATCAACATAGCCAAAAAGGGAATGTCCTTAAACACAGGTAATACTGGATGGGTCACAGTTGGATTACGATATAAACGTGCCACATTGCGTAATACTTGCAACCAAGATTCGGCATCTCCAGTTTCTAACTGAAACCGTACCTCATTAGTCAATGGATTAATGATAACAGAGAGAAATCTTATGTAATCAACTGGAAATATACACCATATCTTACGTGATGCTATATGACGTTTAGTATAAACTTGTTTATCTCCCGCATCCACAGGCAACCATAAAATATCACATAACTTGTCCGCTGTTTGCTGCAATAAAGCTGGAAACTTTGATTCAGGATTAGCAATATACCGTAATTGTTTGCCCAAAGCACTATTGATGATTTGTTTATAGGAATTCCAGAGTGGAAATTCTAGTTGTTCAGAACTCAGACTGGGGTTTATATCCTCAATGTTTTCTAGCCATAATGGTCCGGAACAAAAGATATAATCAGGTAATTTAGCTGGTATTGTAGGATCTAGGATTAAAGCAGCAGGCCGGGTGGAATCTTGGATAAAATTTTGTAACACATGGGGCTTATGCAAAAATAAAAGGTCCTGGCCACGCTGTTTGTAAAAATTGATATCCCAGGATTGATTAGTCAATAATGCCCGAACTCCTGATTCTGCGGCAATAATGACATCTTTGTTATGGCCAACGCTATCCCCTTGATATAATCTAGCTTCTTGTAGAAAGGTAGCAATAGTATCCGAAAAACTGCGAGCTTGAATTTCTAATCCAATACGGCCTACCGGTACCACCGCTAAAGGTTGCTTAAGTCCAGAATTACCTTGAATACGGGTTAAAATAGTAGCCCGCAACAGGATGAGTAAAGACAGGATATCCAGTTTGCGCCGGATAAAAAATTCTGGTTCTAGGATCGCACCAGGCTCAATGAAAGAAAAATCGTCTATTATCATAATCAAGCGACGAGGGTAATTATCTCCTCCAGTACCGCCGCGCCCTCGGTAGATCAACTGTGCTATTTCCATAAGCCCACCTTCGATCGCAAATCTGGGAACCCAGGCGACAATCGTAGTAGCTTGTGGAAAACTAATCCCTCTAGATCCAGAAGCAGTCATTAAAATTAGGCGTTTAGTATCTCTGGTAGCTGGATCCATGAGTTCGCGCCTTAATTTTGCTGAAACACTACTATCCAATTTCGCTATGGTTTTGGCGGTTAAGTCAGAAGGTCGCTGGATTTGAATCCCAAGGCGGTTTAATTTATCATCATCCAATAATGCATTTCTTAGTTGGCGCAAAAAATATTTATCTTGTACAAATAGCAACATTTGTTGGTTAGCAGGTATTTCTGGCAAGTGCCTAAAGATTAAATTGATCGCCGTAACTAGCTTACTGCCTTCAATATGTTCTTTGGCAAAGCGTAAAATAGCCTCATGTGGAGATTCTAACTGGCCTGTATTAACTTTAGGGGCCAATTTAATATTTTTTAAATTAACCTGGTATTCGATTTGTAAACTATTAGCTGGAAAACTATCCGCCATAATGTGCAAAGCCGGTATAGATCTATTCGCTAAAGGTACTGGATGGATTTTAATCGCAAAGGGTGATTTGGGACGTCCGGTTGAAATTAGCACTTTTTCAGGAGCATCTTTGGTATCACGGAGATAACTAGCTAATACCTGTTCATTGGCCAAGGAGGCATCGGCTAACACCAGTATCAAGCGAAATGGACTGGGGTGACCAATACCGCGAAAACATCTAAAAAACTGGTCATTTAATAATTGATATAATTCATGAACTAACGGTGCTCCAGCCCCATCGCCGGCTATTTCATCAACCATAATAATTATAGTTGATATGTTTTGAGCAAATATTTGGCGCTCATTCAGGCCGCGATTCTCGTCAGGATTGTGACGAAATAAGCTTTTAGCAAATCCTTTCAATGTATTTTGGGCAGTTTGGGTTTCCTTGTATCCTTGAATGCTAGCAGTAAGTACTAAACGTCGCAATGTGGGATTAATTTCTAATAGATCCCGGGCGGCACGGCCCAAGGTGCGCATAACCCCTTCTTGAGGTACAGTTTCTATCAGTGTGGTATGCTCAGTTATTTGATGGCGTTTGTTGCCGGTGGTACTATATTTTTCATCAATGGCATCGGCAGCAGCTTGATCCAAATAGGCAATGTTGGTTTGAGGTCGTTTAAGGTGTGGACGTGGTGTCCAAATTACACCGCCATCAATTCGATGTGCGGGAGTTGCATGCGCTGCATCTGCTACTATGGCTTGTTGCCGTAACCAGGTGCTAGCTCCACGATTAATAATGTCATTGCACGACATGGCCACAGTGTCGACATCATCAACAAATTTTGAGATTACCTCATTGTTAATGACAACCCGTGGACTTAAGTATAAAAATAACACCCCATCTTTAATGGTTTTGACCGCACTAATCAGGGCGTGGGTTTTACCGATACCGGGGTTTCCTTCTAAGCCTAAAACCCTTAGTTCGTCTTTGGGAATGCTGTGGATAGCGGCGTGAATGGCAGCACCGTGTAGATCACGCAAGGATAGTTTATCCGTTAAGTCGGACGCGACCAAGGTATCGGTTATGCTTTGATGCAGGGAGCCGCCGAACCAAGCGGTTAATTCGGGAGTTGATTCTGGAAGCCAGCCTAGAACCTCGGCACGGGAATGTTTATCCGCAGGATTGACATAACCTGTAATCTGTTCGCTACTCTTGATGATTAGAGGTGCGTCCAAATTAAGGTTGGCGATGTTTTTGGGAAGTGCAGAACGGATGGATTGGGGTAAAGAGCGCTCAAGTCTTTTGAGCAAGGAGGTTAATTGGGCTGCTCGATCCGGTTCGGACTGGTTGTGTACTTTTTGTTTAACATAACCACGTCCTAACTCTTGCATTAATTTGACTCGAGGGTCAGGTTCGGGTGTAGTTCCGATAAACTTGGCGGTCATGCCCTCAATTCCATCCGGGGTAACGGCCAATACAGTAGCTAAAACTGGTTCTACTGGTTGATGATTTTCACGCATACGTCGAATAAAATTAGTAGCATAGGATGCCCCTTGGCATAATTTGTATAGGGGCTTATCTTTGCCGGTAAAATAGCTGATACGTGAAATTATATCGTTATTTAATACAAATTGGCCTTCTGATACTTCAGCATTAATTTTAGAGAAGATGCTGCGACTTTCGATGCGGCGATGGTAGGCCAATAGTTCCTCGAGATGGGCATCGGATTCTCTAAAATCAGGAATTTTAGGTGCCACATTTTTAGAAAATTCTAGGCACAGAAGTAGGTTATTGGCTGGTGTTCCAACTGATTCTGACCTGCTTTTGGCGTGCTGCAAGCTAAATAAGGCTAAAAAATCAGCATTTACTGGTTCGCCGGTGCGGCGCCAATTTTCGTTTCTGGGGCCTTGGATATCCATGGCCTGCCAAAATGTGCCTACTGAATCATTTTCACATATTTCACTGGGCCAACTTAATGGGCACCATAGTCGTTCTAGGATAAGCTTACTTTTGGTTTTGTGGGATAAAATTCCAATACTGTGTTGAGTTTGCTTGAGCCATTCTCGGATTGTGGTCCAGCCTAATCCATATCCGCTGATTAGAATATGGGCAGCGTAAGCATTAACTATAGCTTCTTGATTGGGATCGGTAATATTTAAGGCTTTTTGCAAAAAAAATATTAATTTTGAGATGCGGTGTGCGTGCCACCTTGCCAGGTTGGGATTGGTAGCCGCAATATATTCGTTGGCTATTAGATAATGGAGGATACCGCGCTTGATCGCTACTTCAAAAAAGTGTCCTAATACTTCAATATCTTTGATATCAATTTGCATAGGAATGGGCCTAAAATGCAGTTAATATGGTTTAAATTTGATTATATAGGATAAACCCTGCACAATCGGATTAATCCGCAGTACTATGCATTCTGGTATTGCCGTCTGGGGTGATGGAAATGTGCACCCGTTGGCGGCCCTTAGCGCTATTCCCTGCCCGAATTAATCCCTTTTTCCGCTCATATACAATACGATCACTGCTGAAATTATCCTTATTTCTAGTAAGTTTTGCATTTCCACTCAAAGTGATGACTTGTTTAGTTAAGTCATACTCCATATTTTGAGCCACTGCTATAATTTCCTGACCATTAACCTCTTGCTGTTGATAGCGCACAGGGGATCCAGTGGCTTTAATCAATGCAGGTTGACGGGATGGCAAATGATATACCTGAACCCGCTCCGCTGTTAGGCGCATACTACCTTGTTGTGCCTCAACTCGTCCGATATAGGTGCTGGTGTTTTGAGCTTCATTTATTTCCACAGAATCAGCCGATATATCAATCGGACTAGCCGCGTCTTTAGGTAAAGCCAATACACAAAATTGCATACCAATCCATAGCGCTAAAATCCAGAGTATAGGATAGCGTCTGTGGTAATATTGGGTAGCTATAGATATTAAATGCATTGTATCCATGGAATTGCGGCCTATTTTGGGTATAGATAAGCTAATGTTGCTTGATCAAGTTATGCTACGGTAACAATATTACCTGGTTATCTCATAATGAGCTTTGACACCGGACGTAAGAAGAATTCGCATAGGGTTTTTAAACCAAAGTTGCATGGCACCAGCGTTAACGTGACTTTTGCCATTCAATACATGAACTTGCTGATTTGTCTCAGCATATTGGTCTTTAAGTTGAACTAATAACTTTTCAGTACGTAATTGCGCCGCATTGATGGATCCCCGGGCTTCCCGCTCTAGTACTACTTGACCAGTTAAAATTACCTTATCGCCTTTGTCAAGCAACCAACCGGTTTGGGATCGAGCCCGCCAGGTTGGAGCTATTGGATCAAATTGGGCGATAGTGGGTGCAAACAGTTCAATACTATTGTCATCGGCAAAATGTTGAACTTTCGCCACGGTGATCGCACGTTGTAACCGCCCCTGAGCATCCATAGTGCGGGCTACGAGTCCCTCCATCCAATAGTCTGGAATGCGAGTAGCTTGCGATTTTAGTCCAATCTTATCATCAATTATCGCGCCTAGCCACCATAAGCCTATCGCCAATATTAACATTATAGTTAATGCTGGTTTACTTAGCTTATCTAAAATTTCAGGACTAATCCAATCTGGAAGCATAATTTCACTAGTTTAGTTGCTATATATAAGATGCATGGTAGGTAATTGGCAATATATTAATCAAATATCATCATCTAGTATATGAGTTCCAAACACCCGAGGTTGGGTATAACGATCGATTAACGGGACCGCTGTATTAAGCAATAATACCGAAAAAGCTACCGCGTCTGGATAACCTCCCCAGGTGCGAATGATAAAGATCAATAATCCAATACTAGATCCGTAGATAAGTTGGCCCCTAGGAGTAGTGCTAGCGGTTACTGGATCAGTAGCAATGAAAAAAGCACCCAGCATGGTAGCCCCACTGAAGAGATGAAACGTAGGCAGGGGTGACACTTGAGGATCCAGTAAGTAGAATATTCCACACACTAGGAACATGGTCCCCAAGATAGATACTGGAATATGCCAGGTTATAATTCTCTGATATAAAAGCCAGATCCCGCCACCAGCATAGGCAAAATTTGGCCATTCCCAACCTTGTTCGCCAAATAGACCCCATGCCCTACCATCTCGAATTTCTTCAACCATGTTGCGCATAGATAGGCCATTGTGCATATTTTCAAGTGGTGTAGCAGCACTTATGGCGTCTATATCTAAACCAGTTGGCAGCACTCCAGTGAAAGTTAATTTAAATGTACCTGCAATGTCTATAGGGTGTGAATTTAGCATCCATGGCGGAATCCAAAAGGTCATTTCTGCTGGATAAGAGATTAATAAAAAGGCATAACCAACCATTGCCGGGTTAAATAGATTATAGCCTAAACCACCATAAAGTTGTTTAGCTATAATGATGGCAAAGCTAACCCCGATTATTGTTAACCACCAAGGTAAGGTAGGCGGTAAGGCTAGGGCTAGTAAGATGGCAGTTACAATGGCACTTAGGTCACTTAATGTAGCAATTATTGGTTTACTACGTAGATATAACACTAAAGATTCAGCAGCTATAGCGGCAGAAATAGCCAGTATTAAATTAATTAGAACACCGCCGCCAAATAAATAGAGCATAGCCATGCCACCTGGAATTAGGGCTAGCAGAACTTGCCGCATAATCCAACTAGTATTTTTGAAGCCCAGGAGATGTGGTGAAGTTGCGGTGCTAAACGTTTTAGGGGGTAACGTCTTCATGGGTTGATTCTGCATTCAGCTGGTGACGGCGAATTTGAGCAGCCTGTATTTGTTGCTGTTGATTGGGACTGAGATTGTCGGTATTGCGCGGCTGTATGGCATGCTGTTGCTTTTTAGCTGCAACTCTGTGCATGGCTGCCGCAATAGCTGCCTGTTTGGGATCCACTTGTCCATTGGTAGCATTTGGCAGCGTTTGGGGAAGTTTACGCTGTTGCAGACGCTGCTGCCGTTCCTGTTCCAGGCGTTGCATCCGAGATTGGCGGGCGGTATGCCGGAGACGCGCTTGTTCAGCTTTACGTTTTGCTACCGTTTGTTCCCGCAATATCGACTTGGTAGCGCGATAGTATTGTACCAAGGGAATGCTCGCAGGGCACACATATGAGCAGCAACCACATTCAATGCAGTCAAACAGGTTATGTGCTTGTACCTGTTGTAAATTTTGACTACGGCAGTACCAATACAGCTGCTGTGGCAGTAAGTTGGCTGGACATACTTGTGCACATTGACCACAACGAATGCAGGGGGATGCGGGCGGTGGATTGGGAGTTTCTTGAGGGCTAGTTACTAGTAGGCAGTTGGTACCTTTGGTAATGGGGGCACTATCATCAGGTGCGGTAAAACCCATCATGGGACCACCTACGATTAGACGGTGTGCGGAGTCAGTATAACCACCAGCATGAGTTATTGCGGTTGTTATTGGGGTGCCAATGAGTAATTCTACATTATGCGGATTATTAACACCACGCCCGGTTACGGTAGTAATCCTGGAAATCAGTGGTAAACCCAGGACCACGGCATCAGCTATGGCAGCAGCAGTACCTACGTTATGACACATTATGCCCAACATAGACGGCAAACCTTGACTAGGTACTTCCAAACCAGTGAGAATTTTTATAAGTTGTTTTTCACCACCACTTGGATAAATGGTCGGAATTTTAACTATTTGGATTTGACTGAGTTGATATTGTTGGATAACATTGTATAATGCGGCAATAGCCTGTGGTTTATTATCTTCTATGCCAATTAGACAATGGTTTGCTCCTAAAATATGCAGTAAAATTTGCGCGCCTTGGAGGATGCGATTTGGATAAGTGCGCATTAATGCATCATCACAGGTAATGTAAGGTTCGCACTCCACACCATTTAGAATCAAGGTGTGAATTTTAGTATGGGTATTGGTTTGCAATTTTACATTACTGGGAAAAGCTGCACCGCCTAGGCCCACTACGCCAGCCCATTTAATGCGTGCTAATATGACATTGGGATCATGCGTGTGAAAATCTGTTATAGGAGGCGGCAGATTGGGCGACCACGTGTGGCAACCATCTGGCTTTAGGATAATGCATGGGGCTGTTAATCCAGATGGGTGTAAAATAGCATGCTCGGTAACAGCTAATATGGTTCCAGATGTCGGCGCGTGTAGGGTGGCACTGACATCGCCTTGTGGATTAGCAAGAGTTTGACCGGCATATACCCGCTCACCAGCCTGAACCAGGGGCTGGGATGGGGTGCCTATGTGTTGTTGCAGGGGTAAAATTAGGCGTTCAGGTATCGGCAGTTTAGATACAGGCTTGGTGCTGGATAGCTCCTTATGCTCGCTAAGTCGCAGACCACCGTGAAAATTCCATAGTCTGCGCTGGCTACCATCGGGTTGTGATATATACACCGAAAGCAGTTCCTTGTGGGGTGCTAAGGTTGGTACTAAATAATTTTATATGGTTATGTGCTAGGATATTTTCAATTGAGACAATGCCTCTAGTAATCTAGCAATGTGTTCTTCGGTATGAGATGCCGATAGGGTAATGCGCAACCGTGCTTGATTAACTGGCACCGTCGGAGGACGAATAGCTGGTATCAATATTCCTTTATTTTCTAGTTGTTTACTCCAGCTTATGGCCCGTTCTGTATCACCAGCTATTAATGGTTGTATCGCGGTAATAGAATCCATTAGGGGTAAATTCATATTTAAGGCGCCACTGCGAAATTGGGCTATGCGAGCCTGTAATTGTTCGCGGCGCTCAGGTTCGGCTTGTACCAACCGGAGGGCTTCTAGGGTAGCCACTGCTAAGGCAGGTGGTAAGGCTGTGGTGTAGATAAAGCTGCGCGCTTTCTGGATTAGGGTTTCTATCAGGTCCTCAGAACCAGCGACGAAGGCTCCAAATACACCTATGGCCTTGCCCAATGTTCCCATCAGTATGGGGACTTGATCCACATTCAATCCAAAGTGTTCGATGGTACCGGTACCTTTGGCCCCCAAAACTCCAAAGCCGTGCGCATCATCCACCATTAGCCAAGCATTGTGTGCCGCAGCAAGTTCGGCTAATTCCGGTAGGGGAGCAAGTTCCCCATCCATGCTAAATACCCCATCAGTAGCAACAATACACCTTTCCATGGCAGATCTGGTAAGACGGCGTTTAAGTATTTCCAGATTAACATGTGGATAGCGTTGAAAGCGGGCGGTGGTGAGCATACCGCCGTCTATAAGTGAAGCGTGGTTAAGGCGATCCTCAAAAAGAGCGTCATTGCTACCCAGCAATGCAGTTAAAACCCCTATATTTGCCATGTAACCAGTGGAAAATAGTAAGGCTCTAGGGCGTCCTAAAAAGGCAGCGAGGGCTTGTTCAAGCTCTTGATGTGGTGCGTAATGTCCACTGATTAAGTGGGATGAACCGCTACCGACTCCGTATTCATTGGCGCCGTGTTGCATAGCTTCTATTACTTGAGGGGCAGCAGCCAGCCCTAAATAATCGTTGCTGCAAAAAGTTAACATCTGGCGGCCATCAACTATTATGTCCGGTCCTTGTGGAGAACTCAAGATATGACGCGTGCGGTATAAGTTGGCGGTGCGGTGCTGTATCAATTCGG
Organism: Achromatium sp. WMS2; assembly: GCA_001276605.1. Taxonomy (GTDB): domain Bacteria; phylum Pseudomonadota; class Gammaproteobacteria; order Chromatiales; family Chromatiaceae; genus WMS2. The sequence continues at coordinate 30,279 of JXSN01000004.1, read as the reverse complement.
TATTTAACTGTCTCATCGGGAGCATGCTCTAGGCGTTAAATGTTGTTTGTTGATTACAGTTTCATGGGTTAACCCCAAGCGAGTAAATAAATTTTGATCGTGATCCACTGTAGAGTTGGCGGTAGTTAATAAGCGGTCACCATAAAATACTGAGTTGGATCCGGCTAAGAAACATAAAGCTTGCAGTTCATCGCTCATATTATGACGACCTGCGGAGAGACGAATATGAGAGGCTGGCATTAGGATACGGGCGGCGGCGATTACGCGCACTAGTTCGATGGGATCCAAGTCAGGGGTTTGAGCAAGGGGGGTACCAGCAACTTTCACTAGTAAATTTATGGGTACAGAATCTGGATGTTGAGGTAAATTAGATAGTTGTTGCAGTAGACTGGCGCGATCAGTTCGGGATTCCCCTAATCCTAATATGCCACCACTACAGATTTTAATGCCGGCGGTCCGCACATGGGTTAAGGTTTCTAAACGATCCTGGTAGGTGCGAGTGGTAATAACCTGAGGATAAAATTCTGGTGAAGTATCTAGATTATGGTTATAATAATCAAGTCCTGCAGCCTTGAGGCGTAGGGCTTGGGGAGCGGTGAGCATGCCTAAAGTCACACAGGTTTCCATGCCGAGATCTTTTACCGCTGTAATCAGTTCCAGTACGCGCTCTAGGTTGGTATCAGTTGGGTTACGCCAGGCTGCTCCCATGCAAAAGCGGTGGGCACCATTGGCGCGGGCTTGCGTGGCAGCGGCAACAACCTGCTCTTTAGGTAATAGGCGTTCAAGTTCTAAATCAGTGTTGTGTTTAGCACTTTGAGAACAATAGCCACAATCTTCTGGACAAGCTCCGGTTTTTATGGATAATAAGGCGCTAATTTGGATGTGATTAGGCACGAAATATTGGCGATGCAAAGTTTGAGCCTGTAGGATGAGGTCCATAAGGGGACTATCTAGCAGTGCGCTTATTTCGCTTAGGGTCCAATCATGCCGGAGATTATTTGTGCTCATGGATGGCCATCCGCATGTGCTAACAATAGACATGGAGCTTGCCCGCGGGTGAGCAGGTTTAGATACAGAATCTGGTGTTTTTTTACAGTAGCAAACATGATAACTTATTGTTGATTGTATTAATGGTTACACTGAAGTTTTGTGAGCAGGTTATTATTGATAATTAATTATGTTTTTATATAATAGCACTGTATCGATGCAATGGTAGTGAATTATGGAATAATTTTATGTGAAACATTACACTATTGTAACGGGTCTGTAATTAAAAGGTAATGGTCTGAGGACTTTTAGTTGGGTTCACAAGGAGTTTTGATTTTAAATGACCGTTGATATAACAGTAAATCTCAATTAGATTCGAGCAACATGGGTTGTTGCTGAACTAGTAAACAAGCGGGGACCTAGGGGCTTAGGCCTCAATTTTATGCGCAGACTGGAAGCATAGTCAGGTTTGACAATTTGCTGATTACTTTGCCATTTTGGGGATATCGGATATGCCGCTGCCCTGTATTGGTGCAAATTCCTGAGTAACCGTTCAGGGTATCTATGTGGTCTTGGTGTAGACATATGTTGGTACTGGAAAGATCTTTAGCTCATCAATTTTAGGTAAATAATTATGGAAAGCGGAGCGCTGAGCTGGGAAAGAATATTGTGGGCCGTGGCAATTGGGGCCATGATCCTGCTTGTTTTTCCTTATTTCAAGACAGCTATAAGCAACTCAAGACCGGCTGAACCTGGTGAATGGGCATCAGCGCTGCTACCCATAGCAGTAGTGGTTGGGTTTGTGATGTTGTTGGTTAGTTTCGTAAGGTAACAGATTACAATTTATACCATTTATTGATAACAGGCCTCATAGGCTTCCTGTGTTTTAATACAAATTCTAGTTGTGCCAAATCGCCAATGGCTTGGGCTAAAGGGGCTGAGTAGGTTTGGGGAGGTTTTTTATCGAGCTTAAAATCCGCACCTACCTCAAGCATCCGGTCGTTGGCGGAATTGACGCTAGAGTGAGCAATAATAACTGGTTTTAGACAGCTGGTTAAGGATCGTTTTAGGTCCATAATCAAGCGCGATCCGGTACATTTGCCCATAAAAAAGTCCATCAATATTAAATTTGGTGGCATATCGTTGATAGTAGTTAATCGCTGTCTAAAAGCAGCACAGGACTCTATAGGAATTAGATCGATAGAGTCGGCTATGTCACGTAGCGAATTGATAACCATATTTATATTGCAATCATTGTCATCGACAACCCATATTCTGTAACGTCGTATGCTTGCGTCCAATATGCTAGTTTCCCACTATCTGCTTGATGGCGTGAAGACGCCGCTGCTTGAGAATATCTCCTAAATTAAGAGCAGCCAACGCATCTGGAGCTAAGCTAGCTATGGATACCGTAGCCCAAGCTTGTATGGCTTGGGTGAGACGTTGACCAGCCTTAGGACCGTAATCAGGGTCAATTATAGATAATACTTGTAGAAAAGCTTCGCGTAGTTGTATATTTTGCCATAGACGCTTTTTATCCAGCAGCGATAGCAAATCCTGGGCTTGAGCCTGGACTAATTTAACTGCGGGCCAGTTTAGGACCAGGGATGTTAGTTGCTCTACGGCGCGTTCTAGTTTTAAATGTTTACATATTTTAACCGCCGTTATGGGATTATCCGTAGTAGAACTAATCAAAGCGGTAAAGATCACATTGCGATCATTGGTTTGCTGGATGCTGCGTTGTAACACTGCAATGGGATGCTGCACTGGTAGTTGGGTTGCATTGGTGTGGGAAGCTGGTAGCGGTTCCATGGCAGTGGCCAATTCTGGCAGTAAGTGAACCAACGCTCCGCAACGATGTAACGTGGTTAAAAAACGCCATGGTTCAGGGGCCATTATGGCCTTGAGTAATTCTTCTCGAAAGCGTTGCGGGACTAAACTTTGCAATTCGGTTGGGTCTACCATACCGCGCATGAGTTTAAATGTGGGATGGCTTATCGCAAAACCGAGATGACCAAGGCGGGTCGCAAAGCGGGCAATACGTAAAAGTCGTACCGGATCCTCTTGAAAAGCCGGAGTAATATGGCGCAAGCGGCGGTCCTGAATATCTTTTAGGCCGTGCCAAGGGTCGATTAGGTTACCATCTTGGTCACGGGCTATGGCATTTATAGTTAGGTCACGCCGTGCTAAGTCCTCTTCCAGGGTAATATCTGGCCCTGTTTCAATACTAAACCCTTTATAACCAACGCCAATTTTGTGTTCTCTGCGAGCCAGAGCATACTCGTGCCCAGTCTTGGGATGATTAAATACAGGAAAATCTGGGTTTACTTGGGTGAAATTTTGCGCTAGTAATTCTCCAGGCTCAGCTCCGACTACCACATAATCGCGTTCTGTTACCGGTAGTCCAAGAAGTTCGTCTCGTATCGCGCCGCCTACTAGGTAAATCTGCATATGATAACTAAACAGGGTAAGCCCAACTCAGGATGGATATTGATTATTAGCTCCATCCTTGTTGGGTAAGTACTCATTAGATGGTAAGACCTTTGGCACCACGGGAGATACCGCTGGGACCAGAGCGTACCACTTCAGTAATCAGACCATTGGGAATGGCGGCTACGAAGGCATCTAGCTTATCTCCGGTTCCGGTAACTTCTATCACGTAGCTAGTTTCAGTCACATCTATGATCCGAGCTCGAAAGATCTCGCTAAGACGCATTAATTCCGGGCGGTTGTCCTCCTCAGCTCGCACCTTAATCAGCATCAGTTCGCGCTCTATATGCGGACCGTCGGCCAAATCTTGCAGTTTAACTACGTCAATTAGCTTATTTAGTTGTTTTTTAATCTGTTCTATGACTTCTTCTCTACCGGCGGTAACCAATGTCATGCGGGACATAGTAGGGTCATCGGTAGGAGCTACGGTAAGTGCTTCGATGTTGTAACCCCGTGCTGAGAATAGCCCGGCAACGCGAGATAAGGCCCCGGATTCATTTTCAAGCAAAAGGGAGATTATATGGCGCATGTTAGGCTAACTCCCGTTCTGGGGCCAAGTGCATGTTGTGGTGACCTTGACCCATAGCAATCATGGGATATACGTTTTCTTCGGGGTCAACTATGACATTCATAAAGACAAGACGGTCTTTCATGGCAAAGGCCTCGCGCATCGCTGGCTCCAGGTCTTGCGGGCGTTCCAAATTCATTCCAACGTGACCAAAACTTTCCGCTAATTTTACGAAATCAGGTAAGGCTTCTACATAGGAGTGAGAGTAACGCTTATCGTAAAACATTTCTTGCCATTGTCTTACCATACCCATGTACCCATTGTTGAGTAACACAATTTTGATGGGTAAATCATGTTGTTTACAGGTGGCTAATTCCTGTATACACATGAGAATACTTGCCTCACCAGATATGCAGGCCACAGGTTTACCTGGATGGGCAAGTTGTACTCCCATAGCTGAGGGTAATCCAAAACCCATAGTACCTAAACCACCAGAGTTGATCCAGCGGCGTGGCTCATTAAATTTATAAAATTGTGCAGCAAACATCTGGTGCTGACCAACATCAGAGGTAAGGTATAGCTCACCATTTGTTATATTATATAAAGTTTCTATGGCAAATTGGGGCTTTATTTTGCTACTGTTGCGATCGTAATTGAGGCATAGACGGCTGCGCCAGGTTTCGATCTGTTGCCACCACAGCTGTTGCAATTGATTATTTCCAGTCCAGGATTCTTCCTTAACTAAGCGTAAAAAGTCCCTCAACACACTTTTGACTGGTCCCACTATGGGTACGTCTACCCGTACATTTTTGGATATTGAGGATGGATCAATATCAATATGTATTATTGCAGCATCCGGACAAAATTGGTCAAGTTTACCAGTGACACGATCATCAAAGCGTACACCTATTGCTAGCAAAACGTCGCATTCATGCATGGCCATGTTAGCCTCATAAGTGCCATGCATTCCTAGCATACCTAAAAATTGCTTGTCAGTACCTGGATAGGATCCTAACCCCATTAAAGTTTGGGTAATTGGCAAGTTCATGTGTTTTACCAATTCAGTCAACTCTTTAGAAGCCTCACCATGGATCACGCCACCGCCGGTGTAGACCATGGGACGCTCGGCCTTGGTGACCAGTTCTACAGCCTTTTTGATTTGGCCCAGGTGGCCGGCCTGTGCTGGATTATAGGATCTAAGTTTTATGCTCTTGGGATACTCATAGGATACGGTCACATTGGGATCAGTAACATCCTTAGGAATATCTATTAGTACAGGCCCAGGACGACCGGTAGTAGCAATATGAAACGCCCGTTTAAAGGTTTCCGCCAATAAACGCGGATCTTTAACCAGAAAATTGTGTTTAGTGCATGGCCGCGTAATACCTACAGTATCTACCTCCTGAAAGGCATCACTGCCTATCACTGGTGTTGGTACTTGACCACTAATTACTATCAAAGGTACGGAATCCATGTACGCCGTTGCTAGTCCAGTCACTGCATTAGTAGCTCCAGGACCTGAGGTTACAAGCGCGACCCCAGGTTTACCTGTAGACCTAGAATATCCATCAGCTGCATGTACTGCTCCTTGCTCATGTCGGACTAGGACGTGTTTGAATGCTTGGCTTTTGAATATGGCATCGTAGATATGTAGCACGGCTCCGCCCGGATATCCAAATACATACTCTACCCCTTCGTCCTGTAGTGCTTGGACGACGATCTCGGCACCACTTAGTTCCACCTTGTATCCTCCAATTGGGTATTGGTATTTTAATTATGGTTGTTATTGTGACAGTGCGTACGGCACGTCTGGATTGGATGTTGTATACTAAGCTTTATCATACGAAATTGCTAGAGTATTAAGGACACATTGGGCTTAGGATTATGAATATCATTGGAATTAGTTAATACATCCGACAATTTCCTAGGGCATGTTGACATACGTATCTGCTATAGTGACCATATAAATGTGCATCCGTAATTCCGCATGCCCTACTGCACCAGAAAACAATTTATTGAGAGAGCAAGAGTTTCTTCCATGAGCTACCTGACATACACTCCAAGCAAGAAAAGCAAAAATTTATAGAGCAATCTGCGGTAATGCTTCCGGTATGCCAAACATTATCTACCAAGTGTCCTACAGGACAGGTTCCGCCTACTGATTTAAACACATATCCGCTATTTGGGATCAAGCTAAAACTAATGTTACTACCAGATGTAACCACCTGTGGCACATTAGGGGTAATACTGCCACCAGTACATTGAATCTGTGGACTGACAACTAACAGCTCTGGTGTAGAACAGCAAGATGCTAAACGCTGCAACAATTGCATCTTATCGGACCATACTGTTTGCCAATCATCCTGTAAAATGCCACCAGTATCACCACTATTTGGATTCCAAGACCAGTAAAAAAAATCTGAAATTTTTCTAGCAATCAAATAATCCACAAAAGCATTTTGCCAAGTGTAATCCAAACTATTACCGCCATGCCCATAACGTCCACCAAACTCACCAATTATCACAGTATAGCCAGCATTTTTCAAATATCCAAAATGTGCATCCCAAATATCTGGCATGTTAGCTGGAAAACTGCTGTCACCGAAATAGGTCTGGAAAAACACATCTGGACCATAAACATGTGGGCTAAATACCAGTTTATGAGCAGGAATATTCAGGGCAGCACACTTTACAGGCTCTAAGTTACCACCCCAAAAATGACCATTAGAGTTATTACTACAATACCCAGTATCGGCAATTCCTTCAACGAATATCAACAGCTCCGGATTAGCCGCTAATACCGCAGTTGCAGCTTTATCAGCCGCCGTATTCCAATCAGTGGCAACATTACCAGCCCCCCAAGTTGCAACTCCATGCGGTTCATTTTTCAGATCAATTGCCATAAAATGCCTGATATTACGATAACGAGCAGCCATAAAAACCAAGTCATCCATCCACGCTTGCTCACTATAATTTTCAGTGTACCATAATTCAGATATTTTATCACAATCTGGGTTATGATGATCGAGAACTATATATATTCCCTGACGATCCAGCTCATTAACCACTTTATCCAAAAAATCCAGGCTATTGATCCCTTGCAACTCAGGATTATAGTTGTAATTAATCGAAGTCATGGCATTATTATGTAAAGTATCAGGACATACAGGCAGGCGCACAGCATTAAAACCTAGTCCCTTGATTTGGCTAATCATATCCTGCCAATTACGTACCCATAGACCATGCAGAGTATGATCTTTAGTCTCAAAACCAAACCAATTTACACCTTGTATATTTAACACACTACCATTTGCTATTATTTTACCGTTTTGTACTGTATACGAACTGACAGGTTCTAAATAGCTTAAAAATAATAGTAGCACAATACATCGTATAATAAATATCATCACTACCCCCTAATTTAACGTTAATATTACATACTAGTTAACCAAAGCCTATTTAATTCCGGCAAAGCTTGTTTTAATACTTCCAATACCTTACTGACCTGCTTCTCATACTGAACTCGATCTGTTTTAACTACCAGTGCTGACACTAATCCATCCCTAATCGTGATAGCTAATTTGGCTTCCGGGGCAGCAGCCTTGGTTAGTGTAGTAGCTGCATGCTGTGCCCTGGCTGCGAAATCTTCAGCCCATTCTGGTAATTTACTAATATAATACTTATCTACAGCTGATTGTGGTACTATAGCCTGAGGTGGATGTAAAATGTCGTTTAGATTGTAAATACTAGCAAGCTCCAAAATACTGCTAGCCCGCACTGATATGGGAATATCAGTTACTATCGATCTGAGCATCACAATGGGGGCACCTGGAACGAATAAAAAATTTAACGGAACCCTACTCACTCCTACCATTGTAGCATCCAAAAAACCATCTTCGTCGTTATCCCCAATTCTGCCATACACCGGTGCACCTGTCGGCAACGAGTCCGCATAATCAAAGCCACCGGGATGACCTGCTATCGTTTGTAATGAAGCAGGAACCCAGAGCACCCCGGTAGAAATATGCAAATTTCTACTAATCACCAAACCTTCAGGAAAACCTGGGTCCAAAGCCATATCTGTCTGCCAACGCCAATTAAGCTGCTCATCTAGATGATAGGACTCACCACCCTTACTCGCACCGCCTGAAGCTACCACCGCCAGCATTCGCAAGGCCCCTTGCCCAATGATTATGATTCCACCGTGCAAATGTTCGTTAAATGGCAACCCATTACTCAACAATCCACCGCGAAAACTCCCAAAAATCTCCAATTCACCAGGAATATTTGGCTCCGCGATACCATTGTTAAAAAAGCTAATATTTCCAAATAACTGTTCATTTAATTGCACATGTGTAAACTTACCCCCATGAAAAGGGGTAGCTACCATAGGCCCTGGACCATATACCATACCATCTACGGTAGTAATGTCATGTTCGGCAGCTCTCAGCGTTATTACACATAACCAAGATGCTAACCAAACACCACCACGCAACCAATTCATGGCTTACTTCCTAAGCGACGTTGCTCTAATAGCTTGGCCAAAGCCGCCGTTTTAGCCAAAGCCCGGGTAGTAGCATCCATCACTGATTCCGATGCATTACCAGAAGGATATTTATATGTAGTTAAAAATGCCCATGGAATAAAGAACAATTGCCGTATCGACTCCAGACGCCAAGAAATCTCATGCAAATCCATTTTAGTTGCAGCTGGTGCATGGATAAAGGCAGTTTCGTAATTAGCCCGCGCCGCCAGCAACCGCTCCCTAATATCTGATAAATATGCAGTTAATTCTGGTATGTGACCTCCCGTAAAGGACTGCTCCACCAGAGGTTGCATATTTGCTATCCCATGTAAAGTAAGCTCCAATGCAAATAGCGGACTAATAGCAATATCAGTACTAAAACCACGTAAGTTGGCAACGGGCGCCCCTGGCAACATATCAGCTTGCATTGGCACATTAGCCGTTGCCACGATAATTCCATCTAAAAAACCATTATTATCAAAATCGCCAACTCTACCTACGATTGTGGTACCACTGACTAAACTACCAGCCTTATCATAGCCTTCTGGCAAGCCATTTTGGGTTTGGATTGATGCTGGTACTTTCCTATATCCAGTAGTTAATTCATATTTATTTACTCGCACTATACCTTCAGCAAATCCGGGATCTAAAGCCATATCTACAGTCCAGAGCATGTTGTAATTAGCATCAAAAGAATAATGCTCCTCACCAGCCAACGGGCCACCAGCAACTGCATACAGCCAAAAGGTCTTATTCTTGCCAGGTCCACCGATCTCCAACGCACCAGCATCAATATTGGCATTGGCCGTAGTTTCATTATCAGAAAGTATACGTCCACCTTTACCAAAAGCCGCCGCACCGGCCAGCTTATCCAAATCAAAAGTTATGTTGTGGATAACCCCATCTGGTAATCTAGTATCAGGTGCAATTGGACCTGGGCCATAAAAATACCCCCCATGTAGATTAAACACATGAGGCTCGGGAGCAGCCGTAGCTACACTAATCATACAGCTTATTAGGGTTAAACCCAAAAGAATTCGATATTGCATCATTTTTTATTCTCACATAGATTATCAAAAGTTTTAGTGCTAGCATCAGCAACAACACGTTGCTTAATAACAGCACGCCAATTCTTATGCATTTCTACCCCAGTTTGTTGTACTTCAGTCAAAGCCTCATTGCCAATAGCTAACAATGCTACGGCTAAAGCGCGGGTTTGCGACTTAAGATTGTTACGTAACATACTACGGGTGTAATTAGTATCTGTTTGGTAACGAATAGCCAACCCCATAGCGGCACCGGTAAGATAGTCTAGTTTGGCACCTGCCGCCATGCCACAAATTGGTTGGAGATTATTTAACAGCTCGTCAAGTTGATTAATGCGGGTAAACGTAACTCCCATACCAAATCCAGAGTAAAGATCACTATGCAACTGTTCGGGAAAGGCTGCAATAGCCTGATTAATCGCCGCAGTATTGGCACCGTATTTAATCCACAGGGCACGCCCGGCCCCATGTGCAAAAGTGGATGCTAAAGCAAATGGTAATCGGCGTACTACGTTAGCTGCACCCCGAGTAATCGAATTCCCAAATAGGGTTACAGCAAAACCGAGGCCTTCGTAAGCATAAAACTGACCGCGCAAATCAAGATCAGCAAATTTATTGCGTATTCTTACTAAATTAAGGGTTGGGGCCAGCCCATACCACATGCCTAAGCCTGCATAATGCAAACGCTCAAATTTATTGCCAAATACTGCTATATCAGTTGCAAAGGGAGCCAAAGAACCATCAGCGCTAGTATCCAAGGTTGCAGCTACCCCCATTCCGATACCTTCGTGAAAAAATGGCTGTTCATAGTTCGGGGCTTGGTTCAAAGCTGACAATACTGTATCATTTGAATCACCGCGAAATTGAGACATGAAGCCACGAATCATATTATGGGCTATGATGCCAGTATGATGGTTATTCGTGGCACCTATGCCGGACATGTCTATTTTGTCGGCACTTTCCCGTCTTACCAGTAAAGGCAAGTTGTTTCTAAACCATTGAAATAAATTAGCATTATCTTCGGCTTGCGGTTGTGGTGCTGATTGACCACCTATGTTCGCGGTACTTACCTTGCTAGTGTTGTGCAATGAAAAAACACTAGTTGGCATAACATCTGCCCATAGAATAGAGATGTCAGTATCGATAGCCCCAATGGAGTTATTAGGATTATAAGCCTCAGTTACAGCTACTTTTAACTTGGATTTCGGAATATCTAAACGTTCCATTAAATCCTGATGCTTACCAAGCTTGGTTACCCCTTGCTGCCAAACTTGGCGTGCATTATCTACATTACCAGCTTTAGCCCAAGCATCACCCAAACGGATATAAGCCAAAATATCAGCCGGTTTAGCTGCTCTAACCTGCTGTAAAGCTATAGCTTTTTCAAAGTAAGTAATTGAAGTATCATTTTTTTCAAAATAATCTGGCCAATGCAGATAATTCATGCCTATTCCGTAATTGGCAATCCAATCATCCGGATTGGCTTGCAAGGCGGTTTTAAACTGCTCGATGGAACGCTTAGATAAAAATCCAGCTCCCATCGGACCTACTACGGGGATTTTATCAATATAGGCAAAGGCCAAATTATACAAAAGTCCAGCCGGGGGGCCCGGTGGAACCGCAGTTGCGGAACAGCGTGCTAGAATCTTTTTTACACAATCTTTATCCGTATCAGGACATACTGGCAACTGTTGAGGACACGGGGTCAGGCGCCTTACATGGCCTAAGAAAAATTTTATGGATCTTTCATATAAATGCGCCTGCACTGCTAATTTACGATAGAAGTTACCAGCAATAATATCCCCAGGTTGTTGATTGAGATATGCTTCTAATGTATCCATGGCTACATTCAGCTTACCTGATTGCGCCAAAATTCGGGCCTGAGTTAGGACCGGTTCGCGTTGCGTAGTTAAATCTTTAGCTAACTCTAATGCAGGTTGTAAAGCCACATTAGTAGGTTCTGTAGCCTGAGCATAATTCAGATTAACGAACAAGCAAATAGCTAGCGTTAATACAGCAAATTTTACTGTCAATTTATGGATAATCATTGGATTCTCAAGGTGTCGGACTAATGGTACCAAGGGTTAAGTTAAGGGGGGGACGATTGCGAAATGGGGACGCAGTTTGCGCATTATCCAAACGTGCGTCCGCAGGCGCCGGGTAATTGGTTAAACCCAAGTATGGCATGGGTTCTATACGACCTGGATGCGCAGTATAACGATCTCCATCCTTTACGTATCCAACTAATTCCAACAAATAACTGCGGGTAAAATGCGCCGGAGGCTGTAAAGCAGGAATTTGAAATGAAAATGCTATTTCATCACCAGAACCAAAAACTGCGTATTTACCATCAGCTTGGGACAGCAATAGTTCAATAGGTCCATAACTAGTATAATGCCCGCCCATAGGGTTCCATAACGTGGAATAATGTACATCATGATAATCAAAGCGTTCAGGATTATGAGCTATTAACGTTGAAACACCGTGAAACCGCATAGTAGCCTCAGTTAATTCAGCTATAATCGGCTCTGGTATTGGCAGAGATTGCATACTGAAAGCAATTTGATCCCAATAGGTGCTAATTCCAGAGCGAATCCGGAGAGTACGGGATTTTAACATGCCTTTCAAAGGTACAACTGCGGTTTTGCCCTTACCAGTTGGGACGCCAATGGGGGCAACATCTTGCCAAGTGCCATCAACTAGCTGTTCTAGCCAGGGCCAGGGTAAATTTGGCCCACTGCGCTGAGCTTCGGCGATCATCGAAGTAGACTCAAAGTAGTAAAACCAACCCGTGGCTAACAGAGCATCTACGGCCTTGGGATCTACACTGTATGGAAGTTCTAGTTGAATCCAATGCGGTTCAGCAAAACCAGAATGTGGAGAACGCTTAAAGAAATCAGCATACACCTTATCTACACTAGCTAAACTAGCGGTAACATCCGCACCATTAGAACCTACAGCTTTTGTTGCTGTAATTAAATCACCTGTGAGATAAAATGGCTCGAGCGGTTTAGGAGCAGGGGCTAGTCTGGAATGAGGATATACTGCCGTACCCACAGGATGATCCACAACCATGAGGCGGGCCCGATCCAAGATAACACTTTCGTGTAACTCTTCGGTAAAACGTATATCTAAACTACCATTACGTAATTTTACTCTATTGCCAGGTATAAGTATCAGCTCGCGATCCTGTACTGGAAAATACATACCACGATCCATAGGTACCCCCATGGGGCCACTTATGAAAGTGTCAGTAAGGTATTCAAATTTATTACCGTTCCATACAAACAAACTGGGACAGGATCCAGATATACGTTCGGATTCATCAAACTTATAGGTGGTAACAGCAGCATCAACCTTAAGCTTGCTTTCAATAAAGCCATTAGTCCATTCTAGTCTCAGGATTTCAACATAATTATCCTTACCGATGCCAAGGTGTTGGATTTGGCCTTGGGCCTGAGCATAGGCATAATTACTACCGCGTCTAACCTCTATTTGAGTTAATAAACCACTAGGAGCTGCTTTAACGCCATGAGTAAAGATGGCTAAACTATGTCCAGCGCCTTCAGTATGATTTTTAGCAATCGCCAAACTACCCTGTTGAGTGAGATAGGCTAAATCTTCTTGACCGTTATTGTCAAAATCTCCCGTCATTAACTTAGTATTCTTGGCAGGCGCCGGCCAGGTACCTAGATCTTGTTGGTTAAATTCACGTCCACCCTGATTGCGAAGTAACACAGCCTGGCCATCTGTGGCCAAAATTATGATATCCAGTAAACCATCATTATTATAATCGGTAACCTGAAGTTGCGATACGGTGCTAAAAGGGATAACAATCTCTTGAACTTGTGGTTTGCTATCTTTAGCTGTTACATTCAAATTCCAAAGTATGTTTATCTTATTGGGCATAACCAAAGCCACGTCTAATTGCCCATCATTACTCAGATCAGCTACCGCTAGATTAGTAGCACTAGCGGCCTCGGTTATCTGTAATGCCGGAGTAAAACCAATAGTACTACCAACAAACACATCTAATTGCTGAGTATTTAAAATTATTAAATCACTCACGCCATCGCGTTGCACGTCAGCTACGGCCACAGCGATAGCCTGAGATAAAGCTTTGGGTAATTGACTAGTCTGATAAAATGCGGTTTCTTGCAAGAACTTTTGCTTACTAGCATTGGTAAGCGGTGGTTGATTGGTACCTAGCGCAATATCTATATCCCCATCGGTATCAAGATCAGCTAGGGTTACCGGAGCGGCGGCACTGGCAAAAATTGTAGTATACTCAGATGGTTTAGAAATAACATCATTAGCTAACAGCAATTTATCAGAGGTTATCGCTAACACTTTGGGACCAGTGGGATCAAACCATTCAACCTTAATATTACTGGTATTTGCTGGTACCTTGCCAATAGGCAATAACTTTGATATTGCACCAAACTCGGTATTTAGCAATTGTCCATCAGTACAAGCTACAGCAATGGATTCGGTAAGTGGGGTTTTAGTTATATCAACGTAGCTAGCGGCGGCCACTGGCTTACAGCTTGGGACTACCGTGTCTAGAGTAAATTGTGGTACCACCGGAATAACGGTGAAACCACTGGTGTTGGTGGCTGGAAACAGTATGGGTTGCGATAAACGGCTAGGATCTTTGAGACGTTCGCGGCGGGAAAAACGCTCTTGCTTCTTAATAGCATTAAATTTAGCTAAAGTTTCTTTAGCCAGTTCTCGATTACCACTAAGCTGATAATACCTATACATTTGGTACAAAGCTGCTGCATTGTTGGGATCCAGTGCTAGAGCGTTGATTAAATATTGTAAAAATCCGGCTTCATTACGTTCAGAGCGGGCCAACAGGGCTAGCTGGTAATTCAGATGCGCATCGCCAGGTGCTAATTGGTGAACACGTTCCCAATTGCGTTTGGCAGTGGCAAAATCGCCACTAGAGCGGGCTAAGACTCCTAGCAAATACAGGGCATTAGGAAAATTGGCATCTTTACTCAGTGCTACTTGCAACCAGTGTTTGGTATTGGCTACGTCATTCTTTTTAAAGTATACCGTAGCCACATTAAACGCATCTGGGGCTTGGCCGCTTAATTCAAAGGCACGTTTAAATGCCGTTAGAGCATTATCCAAGGCTAGTCCAGACTCATACTTGGCAATTCCCTCATTGCGGAGCCGTTGCAGTTCCTGGACTAGATCTGTTTGGGTAGGATTAGTTTGAAACATTGATGCTGCTGATGCACGGCTACTATCACCCCCGGCAGCTTGAGAGTTTACCGTGCTAGTGGCTATTGCTAAGTATAGTATAGCCATTAACAAGTGACGCATTATTTAAAATCTCTGGTTAACTATAATTGTAACTGATCCCCACTAATAAGGTGGGGATATCTTGCTAATCTAGATACATAACTTTGCACTGTTGGTGCAATCTGTAATATTATTACTTTTTACTGCTAGAATCTAAATTTACAGTAGCACGTGCTTTGCGAGAACTCCATGGTTGCAATAGCTGCCCTTCGCGCAAAAAGTAGCGTTGGTTAATGGCTACATTCTCAAACCGTTGCCGTTGTCCAGATGGCCACAGTACCTCTAGTTCGTCAACTTTATCTGCCATTCCAAGTCCAATGTGTACCAATGGCGTACTTTGAGATTGAAAGCCGTTGCCAGCATTGGTCTCGCGGTAAAATAATCCATCTGGAGTATAGGCTGTCACCCGAGCCCCCAAACCATTGCGATTGCTAGCTACCCCCCTCAAGTTCAAGAGTAATCTGCGCACCTGGAGTAGGGTAAATATTTTCATAAACAATGGCTGGTTGGTTAGCATTCATGGTAACCATGTCAAGATCGCCATCGTTGTCCAAGTCGGCAACAATTAAGCCACGCCCATCGCGTTCATTATCTACCCCATTAGCTGCGGTTACCTCCTCAAAGGCAAAACCTCCCATATTATGGAATAATACCTTTTTCTCATAACCGGAAAAGCTCATATTTTTTAGAGGTGGCCAATTCATGGTATCAGAAAGGTTAACTTCACTGTCAAGCATTATCGGCATCAATATATCAATATAATCCTTGCTACCTCCAGAAATAAATCCATTCTGCACGTAAATATCCTGCCAACCATCGTTATCGTAATCGATGAATTTAGCACCCCAACCCCAACGTGTATCACAGGTTCCGAGGGCATTGGAAACATCGGAAAAAGTACCATCGCCACTGTTACGCCACAACATGTTGCATTCGTGCAGGTAGGGTTCAGTGATATTGGTAACAAAGATATCCAACAGACCATCATTGTCAAAATCCCCAAGCTCCGCATTCATGCCCTTCTTGGTATCCACACCAATAGCCGTGGTTGAAATATCACTAAAGGTACCATCGCCGTTATTGTGATAAATTTTATCAGCGCCAAAATCATTGGCTACATATAGATCAATCCAACCATCTTTATCTAAATCACCGGTACCAATGGCCAAGGTCCAGCCAGTCTCTTGTAAACCAGCGGCTTCAGTACGATCTACGAATTGAAAATTACCCTTGTTTTCTAATAAAAAGTTACTACCGCCATTGCGTGCTGCTTCCCAACTATCATGTAATAGATTGGTACGACCGCCAACATTAGTTAAATCTACATTCGGGAAATAACATCCAAAATATAGATCCAGATCCCCATCCTTATCGTAGTCAAAGGCAACTACTGCCACCGGGTTGCGAGGTATTGGGGCACCGGACAGGGCATTAGGCATGGGTTCAAATCCTTTCCCTTGTTTATTACGCATAATTAGGCTTTGTCCAAAGCGAACGATGATTAAATCATCCCAACCATCTTGGTCCAAGTCAACCATGAGGCTCATCATGGAAAAATTACTGGCATCGTTTACTGCGGCCACCCCATACTGGGCTGCAACTTCAGTAAAACGCATATTATCCTGGTTTAAGAATAGTGCGTTGGGAACATCACGCAGACTATTGGTAAGGTAAATATCTAATAACCCATCATTATTAACATCACCTACCGATCCTCCGGCACCTAAAGCGGTGAACCATGGGCCTAAATTGCGTAATCGTTCATCCACTACTGGTCCATGGTGTTGGAAGTTAAAACCAGCGGCAACAGTAATATCACGAAACGCGGAATTTGCGTTGACAGGAGGTTCAGGGGTAATAGCCGGCGCTTGCTCGATACGTAATATGCGATTAAGTTCCGGATTTTCCAGATCAGTAATATCACCATTTGGCCATTGAATATGAATTTTATCAACCTTGGTAATTTTACCCAGTCCAAAGTGTAGTCTTGTGGAAGACCCACCAGCAAAACCATTGCCAATATTAACTTCTCGAATAATGGTGCCAGTAGCTGTAGTTATGCTAGCCCTAGCCCCTACGGCATTGGTATTGGGAGCACGCCCGACCAATTCTAGTTCCAACCAATTATTTTTACTAGAGTTGAGATTGTGAAATAGGCTGGGAGGCGCATTATTGTTGGTTACCAGCAGGTCCATCCGGCCGTCGTTGTCAAAATCAGCGGTAAATACCCCCCGCGATTCAGAGGCTATGGCCAGTGGACTAGCGTCGATCTTTCTAAATCCAATACCATTATCATTTTCAAATAAAACATTGGATTCATGAGCAGCGATACCACGTCCCATCAGAGGTGGCCATTTAGAAGCTTGCGATGGATCTTCGCCATTAGCATTCCATAAAGCTGGTAATAAAATATCCAGATAATCGCCTTTGTTGCCGCCGAAAAAGCCATTGGCAACATAGAGATCTAAATCACCATCATTGTCCTTATCGAAAAATTTACCACCCCAGGCCCAGCCAGCGTCACACACACCCATTTCTTGACTAATATCGGTAAAACCAGTACCACCGTTATTACGCCATAGCATGTTACATTCATGTAAAAAACCTTCAGTAACATTGGTAACAAAAATATCTAGGTAACCATCGCCATCAATATCGCCAAATTCAGCGTTCATGCCTTTTTTGGTATCAATACCAATAGCTTCCCGGGTAATATTGGTGAAGGTGCCATCGTGATTGTTGCGAAATATACTGTCACTACCATAGTCGTTAGCAACGTATACATCTTGCCAACCGTCATTATCGATATCACCATGACCTACGGCCATAGTCCATCCAGTATCAGCCAAACCAGATTGGTCCGTGGCATCGGTAAAGGTGCCATCGCCGTTATTGCGTAAATAAACGTTACTGCCGCCATTACGGGAATTTTCCCAACTATCGTGCATAACCTTATCATCGTTTAAAGCAAACATATTCCGATCTGGAAAATATGCGCCGAGGTACAGATCTAAATCGCCATCGTGATCTGCATCAAATGCTATAGCAGACAAAGTATTACGATATAACTTACCAATTCCGGCTTTGTCAGTAACATCTTCAAAGGTCCCGTCTCCACGATTGCGCATCAAGCGACTGATTCCCATTTGCATGACCAAAAGGTCATCCCAACCGTCGCCGTCATAATCAAAGAAAATTCCACCAGCGGAGGTGGAATTAGCGCTATTTAGGTTAACCAAGCCAGCAGCTATTGCAACATCTACAAATTTTAAATTGCCTTCATTGCGCCAGAGATGATTGGGGGTATCGGCACGGGCATTATTGATAAATATGTCTAAATCACCATCTTTATCGTAATCACCAATCGCTGCTCCAGCAGCTCCTGCGGCAATCATATCCATAATATGACCTAATTTAGCATCAAATACCGCTGGTATGTGGGGTAAGGCAATGCCGGCAGTTGCTGCAATATCAACAAATTCTGGATCAGTTACTGCAACTGGTTGCGGATCAGGTTGTGCTACATTGGTTAGTAGACGTAATTCTTTACCTCGTTCCAGGACATACCAAGCATCAACCGTTGGTGGGGTAAGTTCTTCTTTGGTACCATCTGGCCAGATTACAGTTAATTTGGTTATTTTGGAATTTTGTTTTAAGCCAAAATGTACTTGGGTGCTACTTTGGGAATTAAAGCCATTACCTACAGCTATCTCACGTAGCATACTTTCGGTATCAGTTTCTAGTATGATACGACTACCAATGGCATAGGGATTAGCAGTAGATGGGGTTTGTTGCAATACTATGCCTAACCAGTGATTGTCATTGGTGCTGATATTGCGATATAGCCTTAAGGGACCAGCCACGTTAGTTACAGCAAAGTCCACGCGCCCGTCGTGATCAAAATCAGCAGTAGCAACACCCCTGGCATCACCCGCATCATCTACACCGGCTGCGGCTCCTTCGGAGCTAAAAATACCAAAGCGTTGATGTAGAAAATAATTGCGTTCATTACCAGCCATGGAATAACCTGCCATGTCAGGCCATTGTTTGGCATCTCTTAAATCTATACCCTCTTGAAATACAAAGTCAATTAGCTTATACATGTAGTCTTCACTGCCATCGGTAATAAAGCCATTAGCCACATACAGGTCTAATTGTCCATCATTATCTGCATCGAAAAACTTAGCTCCCCAACCCCAACCGGTATCACAGGAATTAGTCTCATTAGATACATCGGTAAATTGAAAATTACCATGATTTTCCCAGAGCATATTGCACTCATGCAGATAGGGTTCGGTCATATTGGTGACGTAAATATCTAACAAACCATCGTTGTTATAGTCAGCAATATCTGCATTCATACCTTTTTTGGTATCAACCCCTATAGCATCTTTGGTTAGGTTGGCAAAGGTGCCATCCCCCAAATTGCGAAATATGGTATCGCCGCCGAAATCGTTGGCTAAATACAGATCTGACCATCCATCATTATCCAAATCGCCAACGCCCACAGCCATGGTCCAACCGGTATCATCAACTTTAGCCGCTGCGGTAACATCGGTAAATGTTTGATTTCCATTGTTCCGAAGTAGATAGTTGCGACCACCATTACGTGCTGTTTCCCAGCTATCAAATAGTACTTTGGTATCTGGTAAATTATTGAAATTTTTTTCTGGAAAATAACCACCGATATAGAGATCTAAATCACCATCATGATCATAGTCAAAGGCTACCGCAGCCATTGAATTTAGATGGTATTCAAGTCCAGCCGCTGTGGTTACCTCTACAAAATGTTCACCTTTAATATTATGATACAATCCCAATTTGCCAAAGCGTACCAAAAGTAGATCTAACCAGCCATCGCCATCGTAATCAAACCAGATAGCATGGGCTGAAGTGCCAGTAACTGCAGTGTTAACATTCGCTAAACCAACTTTTGCGGCAACATCCTCAAATTGAAAATTACCTTTGTTGCGAAATAGGGCATTAGGGGCATCCTGTAAGCTGGTAACTACATATATATCGTCAAGACCATCACGATCAAAATCACCAACAGCAATACCAGCACCACCCGCGGTCAGCCATGGCATCAAAGGTTGGGCTTTAGAGTCAAATTTAGCGCGAGCATGGCTAAATATTGCACCCGACTGCTGTGCTACTTCGGCAAACTTAGGTTGATTGGGAGCTGCGTCTGGTGTCGAATTGGCAATAGCTGGATATAGGCTGCTACACAAAAACGCCAGGAAGATTTTTATTGTGGACATGTTGAACTCATATTTTGATTGTTAAACTTGTAGCTGGTAAGGCCATAGGTTGCAGCATTATCATCTAATAATTTCCAGATGTTACATAGGTCAGCGGTGTCGCTCTTAGCATTTAATTTTTGTATAAGTTGGGTTATTTCTACGGGAAAAAGGTGACTTGTAGCTAAATGCTTGGTCACTAAAAGCATTTGTGCAGAAAAAATTTGGCGTAAATTTGCAGCCAATTCTGGTTGGGTAGTTTCAGTATTAATTGCTAATTGTAAGTAATTGTTAGCATTTGCTAGTGTTAACAAAGTGGCTTGCTCTGGTGTAATTGGAATCTTAGAGTTAAAAATTCTGGTTTGGGCAAAAGGTGCTCCTGGTAGGATAACCGAGTCATAAGGAAAGCGACCAATAGCATTGAAGGTACCATCAAGAAAGCCGTCAAAATTGGCGTCCCCTAAATAACCTGGTACTATGCTGCTATTGCTAATTAGGCTCCCAGCGCGATCTACCCCCGCTGGGTAGTTGGCTTCAGTCTGACGAGAGTAGGGAATGATGCGTGGCCCCGTGGAAAAGGTAAAATTATTAATTTTAACTATACCTACTGCAAATCCTGGGTCGATACCGATGTCATCCCAAATAGTCCAGTTCCAGTTGCCGTCGAGAAAGAAGTTGATTTTACCATGATGTGGACCATCTTGTATGGCTGCCAAAAACAGATTGAACTTGTGGTTCAGCAGACTTACAAATCCAACATCTATATTTTCATTGGCTTGGGTACCATCGGATAACAGACCATCTACCACTGCCATGGGATTAACCTGCGCTTGTAAAACTTCACCTGGAAGATTGGGTAATTCCGGACCATTGTTAAACGCTGGAATATATCCTGACAAGGCACCAGATAAATGCAATTTAGCCAATTTACCTGGATTAAGCGGTTGATCTGGTAAAGAACCTGGGCCAAATAAGGTGCCGCTAGTTAAAGTAATGTCGTAAGGTTGAGAGTGATGTTGCCAAGTAAAGGTTAGATTCGTATCGATAGGTTGATCTGAATCACGAGCAGCTAATACAGCAGCATAAATCGAGGTTCCTGGTAACTCTAAACGGGGCTTGAATATATCTACATACGGATAAGTTAATTGCCCTAATTCCCAAGTTTTACGAGCAAGATCCAGCTGGCCTAGCATCCCATACGCATCTCCCAATGCTAAGTAATTAAAAGCGTACATATCATTATGGTCAGGGGTTGCTGCTAAAATACTGGTACGTACATCGATAGCATGCTGAAGGTAATCACGTGCAAACTTAGCTTTTTTAAACCAAGCGGGCCAGTATAGATTGTTAAGACCTCGAATGTACCAGGCAATCCAGTGATTTGGGTCGCGCCGCGTTAGTTTCGTGGCAACATTTTGTGACATTGTGGAAAGGTAACCTTTCCGTAATAGGTTTTTCCCAGGTATTTGATCCACGAAGGTTAGGCTAAGGTTTAATAATACGGCATCCGTATCTTGACGGGCGGCTAAAGCAGTAAAGAAATCTTGGGCTATGGAAGATTTGTTGGCTGCCTTCAATTGCATCCGCAAACTGTTAAGAGCGGGTAAATCCGTCAGGAGTTCACTGGGTAATTCCGCAGCTACAGTGGCTGGATCGATATCGGCAATTAATTTAGAGACATATGGCTTAAGCTCTAAATGCGGATTTTGCTCGGCATTAACCACTGAAGAACCAAAGAATATTAGGATCGTTATTGTTGCAATAATTACGGATATTTTCATACTTGTGACCCCGAGGTAGTGGATGGATACATCCAGGCGGGTATAGGTTGAATGTGCATGGGTTCGGTTGTGGCATCGAAGAGTTGGTAGCGAACTCTGCCAGCGGCGATTTTGGTATTACCGTGGCTTTGGTTAGTGAGGCTAAGTTCGAAGGTACAGCTGTTGGCAGTGATGATAGTTAATTGTACAGTCACGGCTAAAATATTACCAGGCATGGCTTCCCCCAGGTGATCTAGTTGCAAATTTGTTGCAAAAAAACCAGATTCTTGAGTAGCTCCCAGCTGCAATAGGGCTTTGTGACAGGTACGTTCGACTAAAGACACAATATGTGCGAAATAGATGTTACCCACGAAATTAGAGTAAGTGGAATCAGTATTCAAGTTGAGACTAGCACTGCCATGCATGTGGGGCGAATCTTGTTGGTTTTTATCATAATTACGCCACAGAGGTGTTTCTTTTTGGGGCGGTGGCAAGTGTCCTAGCGGTGGGGTAAATGGGCCAAGTCCTAAGGCTGGTGTGCGTTTGATGATAAATTCTGCGAAAAAATTGGGAAAATTTTCGATTTGAATTTGATCATTGGCATTAATCCCAACCCAGGTAAGGCGTTGGGTTCCGGCAGCCACTATTTGGGCGGGTTCGTTATCGGAACCTAGGGTACTCCATTGAAAACCAAGTTCAAAAGTGGAGGGTTGATTAACTAGAACTTGTTGTAACCAAACCCAAGCGCGCAGGGGCGTTACGAAATCCACAGGATTCAGGATATGTAGCTGGGTACCATTAGTGACTATACCTTTACGGTCTTTGCCAAAAGCTTGTGCTAGTTCCGCTCTAATGTCCCCCATAGCCTCTTCACGGAGCATGCCCATCCAATTGCAAAATATTGAGATGGTAGGACTTTTTAGAGGTGGCAAAACTTCCTTAAAAGTCATGATAATGTCACGTTGGTAGTGACTTATGAATGTGGATGCACCATCAGTGGTTAATTGGACTATGGCAATAGCGGTGGGACCTATTGGCACTAAGTCTAGTATACCGGCGGCAATTAACCCGGGGCGATTAAAACTAAAACGGGGTGTATGTTTATCCGCCTGTTCTAGTTTTACTTCAAGATCAGGCGCGCCTGCCTTGATAAGGGCTTCATAAATAGCCCAGACTATACCGCCGGCTTGATCACGATCGATGCCGCAAGCTTTAAGATCGTGCCATAACCGCAGTCTGGATTTAGGTAGCAGTTTACCCCAAGCGCGGTTGCTATTACTGCCGATATGCTGTAAATCGCAACCAATACGCCCGGTGCCAATCACAGATAGCAGCCGATGGACATCATGAGCAATGGACACTCCTTGCCAAGGTAGGCCTACCAGCATGGGTTGACCTTCAAAATTCCAGGTTAGGGTATCTGGTGAAATATGCAATTGTGCAGCAATTTGGTTGGCAGCCGTCTGACGGCGTGCAATCTGATCTTGTTCGAAAATTTGTCCTAAAACTACGTTAAAGTTAACTAATTCTGGATATTGAGTCAACCATTGTTTAAGAGCCAAACGATCATGGGCTATTGGATCCAGCATGGCAGAGGCATCCCAACGTTTAGGGTGCTGGGTTACAATG
This sequence comes from Achromatium sp. WMS2, assembly GCA_001276605.1. GTDB lineage: Bacteria > Pseudomonadota > Gammaproteobacteria > Chromatiales > Chromatiaceae > WMS2. Next base: position 6,781 of record JXSN01000004.1, on the reverse strand, counting down.
TTAACCTGATAACCTTCATAGCTGACAATCAGGGCTTGGCTCTTGGCATCCCAGGCCCGTACTTGAGTTAAATAACCTGCTGTGGTTTTAGCCAGAATTTCCGCTTCAACTTGTGCTAAACCATCCTGCCATGCTTCAGGATAAAAGTGTATTGTCTCCACGCCCACTGGTAAGCACTGGTCCTTAGGAATGAGGATTTGTACCACTTGAAGCATAGCATCTAAGAATAGGGGATCGGGAATAGCAGCCGAATTTTCTGTAGCTTTACGACGTAGGCCAAATTGGCCACGGCGTTGCACTGCGTCGGTAAGATCCAGGTAGTCTACCGTTTCGATACGCTGAAATGTGGGACCATGAAAAAGTAGGGTATGGTAAAGTCCTAAACCTATTTCCGGGGATATTTTGTGCCAGTTAGTCGTTATTGATGGTGATAGTCTACCGGTATAGGGTTTTGCGGCCCCAAGTTTTAATTGAGCGCTAAAAGCGGGATCTTGAAATGCGGATCCAGAAATGCCTATGTGACCAAGCCAGCTATCCTGATTCGCTACTGGGCGCCGCACATCTACCTCAATAGTGGTATCACCATGCTGGGCAATGACTATGGGGTTGGTTATACGCAATTTAGATATTGTGGTTACTGTATTCTGCTGAGCTAGTGTCTTCGCCGCGGCGGCCATGAGGCCTAAAGCTTGCACGGTGGGATACAGCGTAGTACCACGTAAAGTGTGATCCAGCAACCAGTTATCACGTTGTAAGTTTACCACGGATCTAGCTAACAGAATTAGCCCTGGTTCGTAGGCTAGGCAAGCGTGGAGGGGAGGGTCAAATTTTGCGTCTTGGGTGGCACGGGCTTGGCGCCAAGTTGCGAGGCCGTGCATGGGAGTAGCCACGATTAACGGGATGGGTAAATCGGGTTGACTACAACAGGTAAGAAACCATTCGACACCACTGGTAACAGGGATAGCAGCAATATTTTGTTGTTCTAGACGATCAAGTACATTAAGTTTGGCGCCTAAGCCAATTTCTGCCCATACACTGTAGGCGATGCAACTAACTTGCACTTTTGGATATTGAGTTTTAAAATTTTTGAGGGTATTAGCCATGGCTTCATTGGCTAGTGCGTAACCGCCATTGCCGTGCATGCCTATGGAGCCAATAACTGAGCCCAATGCCACACATAGCTTTAGGTGTTTGGGATCGGTTACGGATAATAAGTTGTTTAAACCTTCTACTTTGGTGGTATATTCTTTGGTGATAGCTGCCGGGTTGATTTGGGTGATTAATGCTGGAATATTTACACCAGCACCGTGAATAATACCCGCTATCGTGTTAGCTCCTAACTGTTGTTGGCCACGCTGTATGGCATGCTGGACACTAGTCAAGTCGGCTACATTGCATTGCAAATAGATTGCGGAAATTCCAGTTTCTGTTAGACGTTGTAAATTCTTGGTAATTTCTGAGTTAGTAGTATGTTCTGGAGAGGTGCCGAGCAAAATAGCGCGCGCGCCGGTTTTCCGCAATAGGGCATAAATACATGCAGCGGTTATCCCTTTGGCACCACCGGAGCACACTATCAAGTCGTCAGGAGCTAGTGGAATTGGTGAGGCTAAGGAAGTTGGCGGATTCCAGTAGTCTATGGCCATGCGGACATAGTTGTTATTTGCGGCATCTTGAGCTTGTAAAAGTTGCACTCCTGGCTTGATTTCACTAGTGAGTAATGTTTTTATGTTGGTAGTTGATGTAATAGTGGCGGCTAGTATTGGAAGTGTGGGTTGTTCCAGAGATAGACTTTGGGCGAGACCAAAGACTGGGGCGGTATTTGGTAAAGATAGGAAAATTACAGATAATGCGCTAAAATCACTGTTTTGTATTACTGATTGCTGGTTATGGTTGTGAATAATTAAATTTAATTTGCTGCCTAGATTAGCTATCAGGTTGCTATTGGCTGTGACTAAGTTGTGGTTGCCGGTAAGTACGATAATACGGGTGGCTGCAATATGTGTAATATTTGGCCACTGTGTTTGGCCATCAGTATCCAGAGTAACTTGAGCTGTTAGCAAATTTAGGCTGTGGATCACATCGGTTGCCAGATCAATTTGCTCGGGTATGGTGAGAATTATGACGTCATCTGGTATAATTGTAGACGCTAGCAAGTTTACCGGATGCCAAGTATGCAAATATCCGGATACAGGTAAATCCTTAGGCAGTTTTACAGTTTTGGGGCCATTGGTGGTAGCAAGAACTTGTGGTTCTTGGGGTGTAGCAGTAACTGGATGTTGGGTAGCAGCTTGAGCCAGAGCAGAGATGGTGGTAGTCGCTAGGGCAATGGTATTGGGAAGTTCAATATGGCGATTCCGTAATTCGGCTTGAATTTCCGCAACTTTGATGGAATCAAGGTTTAAATCTCGGGCTAATTGGGCATCGGGACTAATGGTTTCTAAATCATAGCCAGTTTTGGCAGCTATGAGTTGGCGAATAACATCTATGATCGTGGTATTGGCAGTAATCTTTGTGGAAGCAGCAACTTGGTGGTCGGCTGGTTGTGGTACGGGATCGGAACGCACATGTTGAACCGGGGTAGCCAGTAATTCTGGATCGATGGGATCTACGTTAGCACAAGGATTAGTGATAAAATTACGTTTGTTAGCTGGAATAAATGGCCTGATGTAGCGTGCCGCGTAAAAGGTATCCCAGGCAATGGGGGCGCCGGTTACATATAATTGCCCGATACTAGTGCAGTATTCTATATCACTATCGGCCATATCTGGTTCAAGGGCACATATGGGGATGGTAGACCCTAGGGTACGACGTGCTAGGCCGGTAAGGACTGAGCCGGGGCCAATTTCTACTAGGATATCGCATGCGGAGGCCATTGCCAACAGGGCTTCACGAAAACGCACGGGGGCAGTTATTTGCTGAGCAAGATAGGCGAATGGATCCAAAGGTGTGGTTATTTGCTTACCGTAGACGCTGGAAAAGAAGGCAGTATTGGCTGTGCGCTCTTCACCCCGCATGCGTGCGGTTTGGGCTAGGGCTTGTGCCGCATTGGCCATATGTTTGGAGTGGAATGCCTTGGATACGTTAAGATTAATATTACCAATATTGTGTTGCCGAGCTAACTCAGCAATAGCGCTGATGGCGGCGGGGTCTCCAGATACAACTACTTGATCGGGTGCATTATCGTTGGCTACTATGGCATAATCACTGATATTATCCAGTAATTCTTGAGCCTGGTCTAGATTACATTTTAAGGCTAACATGCCACCCGGTGGCACTTCAGTTGCGGAACAGGCATTGGCCCGAATGCGTACCAGGTCCATGGCCTCGGTTTCTGAGAGTAAGTGGGATGCGACTAGGGCTGGAATTTCACCTAAACTATGACCAATTACAGCGTTGGGAGTAATGCCGATTTGGTTTAGCCATTGGGTCCATTGTAAGCTGGTTACAGCTACTGCGGGTTGGGATATTTTGGTATCTCTAAGTGTATGTTTCCAAGATGTCCGGATTGTTGTACCTAAAGCACGTTCCAGGGGTAAATCGATAAATCCGTATAGGCCATTTGGACCTAGGAAGCTAAATTGACCATCCCAACGTTTGCGTCTGGTAGCAGCCCAACCGTATTTTGGGATTAGTTTGCAGCCCATACCGATAAATTGAGAACCTTGGCCGGGATAGAGGTAACCGATACGGGGATAAGGTTGGGCGGTGCCAAATATCACTCCTGGAGGCAATTGCGGCGGTTGGATATGGTCCGTGGCAAGTGTTTGTGCGGCTAATTGCAGTTTTTCATGCAGTTGCTCTACATTAGTTGCTATGATGGCGGCTCTGATGGGGGCTGCGGTATCTTTGAGGGCTGTATCGGCTGCTAAATCTGCAAGTTCGCCATCAGCCATACCAGTTGCTAAATCTTTTAATTCATTGATTTTTTTGATTAAATCAGTAATAGTTTCAGCACTGCAAATAAATACTTCGGCGTGTTGAGATGAGGCTAATAGTAGTGCTGGATTGAGGTTGGTAAGTTGGCGCTTGGGGAGGTTGTGGTTGGTAATGGCTATATGGCAGTTGATACCTCCGAAACCGGCACCGGAGACCCCGGCCCGCATGGTTGTAGTGGGGTTTAGGGCTTTACCGGTAGTTATGGGATAAATCTTCGCATGCGGCGTGGTAAAGATATTAGCAGGTTGATTTAATCCGGCTAAAGGCGGTAATACCCGTTGGTTAACCCCAAGTATGGCCTTAATAAGACCAGCAATGCCAGCAGCGGCTTTGGTATGACCAATCAGGGTTTTGATTGATGTTACACCAATGTTGCGGGTGTCCGGTGTTTCTTCATTACCTGTGGCATGTATAAAACCTAGAAGTTCCTGGTGATCTCCCACGGGGGTGCCTGTACCATGGCCTTCTATAAAGTCGAGATTGGTGGGGTTAAAATCGCTACGTTGGTAGCAGCGGCTTATGGCTAGGGCTTGGGCACTGGCTTTAGGGGCGGTAATACCACCGGCACCATCAGATGAAATACCCCAACCAGCAATACGGGCCCATGGTTTGAGATTGTGTTGTTGGACAATTTTATCGTGCGCTAACACTAGCATGCCACAACCTTCTCCAGGTAAGAATCCAGTTGGAGATTGATCGTACACGCGCATTGGGCCGTTGGAAAGAGCTCCGGTACGAGAAAAACCAACTAATTCTAGGGGGTCGAGGCTTATGTCCACGCCACCAGCTATAGCTAGGTCTAATTGACCGGATTCTAGGGCTTGACAGGCGTTGGCAACGGCTATGAGTGAGGAGGCGCAGGCGCCGTCTACGGTGTAGCCACCACCGTTTAAGTCGAGAAAATTACAAATTCGACCGGCTATAACGTTGGATAGGGCACCGGCGAGGCTGTCTTCTGTGGGGATGGGAAAATTGTGTTTAAAATTAATTTCGGTATGAGCTATAAGGGTGGCTAGGTCTGGTTTGGAGATATTTAGGTGTTGCGCCGCGTTGGCAATAGCTTGTTGTACGTAGGGCCAGCGTAATCTGAGGAGATTAGCACGTGATATTTCACCAGTAAGTGAGTTGCCAATAATTACGCTGACACGTTCCCGTCCCACAGCATCGAGGTTTACACCACTATCTTTTAGTGCGGCTAGGGCAGTATCTAGGGCTAACCAGTGAGTTAGGTCGGTAGTTACATATGTGGTTTTGGGTATGCGGTGTGTTTTCCAGTCGAATGCGTATCCGTCGATAAAGGCGCCACGTTTTACCGTGGTTTTGTCTTTATCCTGGTTGCTAGCCGATCCGTATTCTGTCAACGGTAGTCGTTGTTTGGGAAAGGGCCTAAAGCTACGACGTTTGGTTAAAATAGATTCCCAAAATTGTTGAATGTTGGCGGCGTCAGGGTAAACACAAGCCATGCCGATGACAAATATCTGCACTGTTTTTATTTCCGTCAGGTTTGAGAATTTAGGTCCATGAGCGCTGGAGTATGATGTTAACTGGTGCTAAAATTTGTTGTTTAAACGTAACTAGCACATTATTCATAAAAATTATTGGTATTATGTTGATTGCGTCATACCTCTATATCGTACGGTTTTGCTTAACACTAAATAGCTAGGCGTTGTAATTTCAGATCAATTACGTGTGATTACGCTATACTAATCGCACCTACGATCTTGATTGTTCCCGTGCTCCAGCGCCTTCACAAGAACATGACCCCAATAATATGCCAACATGTTCTAGAGGGTTAACGAAAATACCAGTTTATCATGAAGTGATTGTTATTTCAGTGCGCAATATCCCAATTGGGGCCGCTGCCAATATTTACTACTAACGGCACGTGTAATATTGCAGCGCTAGCCATTATCTTGGAAACTGTAGTTTTTATTGCATCACTATGATTTTGCTCTACTTCTAATACTAATTCGTCGTGTACTTGCATTAGGATACGTGCTGGAGCTGCGGATGCCTGTATCCAGTTGTCAACCAGCAACATAGCACGTTTAATGATATCAGCTGCGGAGCCTTGCAGGGGGGCATTGATGGCAGTACGTTCAGCAGCTTTGCGCCGATGAGCATTTTTGCTATTGATATCTGGTAGATAGAGGCGACGACCAAAGATAGTTTCGACAAAACCTTGTTGGTGAGCCTGGTTTTTAGTTTGCTCCATAAATTTGCTGATGTTGGGATAACGTTGGAAATATAAATTTATATAATCTTGAGCCTCGGTGCGACTACTGGAAAGTTGTTGGGATAGGCCAAAGGCGGACATTCCGTATATGATTCCAAAGTTTATTATTTTGGCGGCGCGGCGTTGTGCATTTGTGACCTCTTGTGCTGTAATACCATTTAGTTCCGATGCTGTAGCTAGATGAATATCTTGACCATTGTTGAAAGCGTTGATTAAATTACTGTCTTTAGATAAGTGAGCTAAGATGCGTAGTTCTATCTGGGAATAATCCGCAGCTAATAGACTAAAACCAGGGGGGGCTATGAAGGCTTGGCGGATGGCTCGGCCTTTGGGGTGACGTATTGGGATATTTTGTAGGTTAGGGGTGATGGAACTTAGGCGTCCAGTGACTGCCACTGCTTGTTGATATGAGGTGTGAATACGTCCTGTATTGGGATTAACTAACAATGGTAAGGCTTCTAGATAAGTAGATTTTAATTTGGATAAAGTTCTGTATTCTAAAATTAATTTGGGTAGTTCATGGCCAAGTTCAGCGAGTTGTGTTAAAACCGACTCGGCAGTCGATGGGGTGCCTTTAGGGGTTTTTCCTAGTATAGGGTGGTTTAATTG
>JXSN01000297.1 GCA_001276605.1 Achromatium sp. WMS2 | reverse complement strand
GTCGTTTTATTTCCCTATGTCCCAACCACCAGGCAGCTAAGAAGCCCACCAAGTAGGTTATTCCATACCAACGGATGTGTAGGGGACCTATGGAAATAGCTACCGGATCTATATAATAGTAGTGAAACATCAGGAAGTTCTCAAATACAGCCGCGTGGCTGATTAGCAATTTAGTTTAATACAGCGCCGGTACGCCGTAGCTGTTGTAGTGGTGTCATCTTATGTATCACATCCAATTGAAGTATTTAAACATAATTGCTAATCAGCCACGCGGCTGTATTTGAGAACTTCCTGATGTTTCACTACTATTATATAGATCCGGTAGCTATTTCCATAGGTCCCCTACACATCCGTTGGTATGGAATAACCTACTTGGTGGGCTTCTTAGCTGCCTGGTGGTTGGGACATAGGGAAATAAAACGACAGGCAAGCATACTCACAGCACCTCAATATGACGATTATCTATTTTATTCCGTAATGGGGGTAATTGTTGGGGGACGCCTTGGTTACGTAATATTTTATCAGTTCAGTAGTCTAGTTCGAGATCCACAGTATCTATTCAGAGTTTGGGAAGGCGGCATGTCGTTTCATGGAGGACTATTGGGAATAATCGGCATAACCTGGATATTTGCTAAGTACCACCAATTACATTTCTTTGCCATATGTGATTTTATTGCGCCGTTCGTACCAATAGGTTTAGGCATGGGGCGGATAGGAAACTTTATTAATGGGGAATTATGGGGATTGCCTACTAATCTACCTTGGGGTATCCGAGTACCATGTATACATTTTCCTCATCAGTGTCGCGACCTGGTACAGAGCGCAACCTGGAGTTTTCCCCTACATCCGTCCCAAATCTACGAAGCCCTGCTAGAAGGCCTGTTCCTTTTTCTGATCTTGAGGATATTTAGCGCACGACCTCGGCCTATGATGGCAACGTCCGGACTGTTTCTGCTAACGTATGCACTTATCAGGATTACCTTGGAATTTTTTAGGCAACCTGATGCTCAACTTGGTTATATTGCCTTCAACTGGATTACCATGGGGCAAGTTCTATCAATACCCATGTTTATTGCTGGATTAGCACTCCTCATCATAGCCAACTACGGACTACCCCAACAAAATCAAGGAAGCACCAATTGCAATCCTACTTAGATTTGTTGCAAACCGTTTTGGACCAAGGGACTGTTAAGACAGATCGCACTGGTATTGGAACCCTTTCCATATTTGGTTACCAACTGCGCTTTGATCTTGAGCGTGGTTTTCCTTTAGTTACGACTAAACGCATTCATTTCAAAAGCATAGTATACGAATTATTGTGGTTTTTAAAAGGTGGCACGAACACCCACTATCTTAACCAGCATGGTGTTACTATTTGGGATGAATGGGCCGATACTGATGGGAATTTAGGCCCCATTTACGGTCGCCAATGGACAGCTTGGCCTGCCAGTGCTGGTAAACAGATTAACCAAATAGATCAAGTAATTAATCAAATAAAATATAATCCCAATAGCCGCCGCATCTTATTTCATGCTTGGAATCCAGAGTATCTACCCAACGAAGATCTATCACCACAGGCTAATGTTAAACTTGGCAAAATGGCACTTGCTCCCTGTCATGTTTTATACCAATTCTACGTGGCTAATACCCGTCTTTCTGCTATTCTCTTTATTCGCAGTTCTGACGTATTTCTAGGCCTGCCTTACAACATAGCCAGCCTCGGCCTACTAACTACCATGTTGGCCCAACAATGTGCTCTGCAACCTGGCGATATTACCTTATTTTTTGGGAGATACCCATCTATATCGCAATCACTTACAGCAAGCTAAACTACAGATGTCACGCCAACCTCTACCCCTTCCCAAATTATCCATTTGCTATCACTCGCAATCCATGTATGAATATCAGTTTGAAGATTTTCAATTGACCAACTATGGACCTAAATATTTACATAACTTAGTTGGTATGCCTTCTACTGCATAGTGGAGAACCACCCTTTATCGATACTCCAAGCATAAAAGTTGGTTATGCACTGAAAAAATGCTTAATTCTGTACTAAATTGCAATGGGAGCCGGAATATGTGGGTGTGGGTTATAGTTGGTCAATTGAAAATCTTCAAACTGATATTCATACATGGATTGCGAGTGATAGCAAATGGATAATTTGGG
>JXSN01000296.1 GCA_001276605.1 Achromatium sp. WMS2 | reverse complement strand
GACATCAGGTTATACCTAATGCTGGGGTTAGGTTGGGCTTGAAATTCCACGACATACACCGGCCCAATGCCGTCACTGGGGGCAAACATGGCATCAATCCGGCGTTCACCACTTTTAAGCGTCGGCGCCGAAAATTGGTATTTATCGGACAGTTCGATGCCAGTAAGCGTGGTGAAAGCCTTAGGATCGGTGGCTAAAAATTGGTATATGGGCAAGTCGGTCTTCATACTGGGTTATTCTAGCATGAATGATATGCATATTCAAGAGTATGTTGTGGGTGTCCATTGCGGCGTTCTCACGCTGGAGAGTGGGAAAGATCAATATATAGCTATGTTGGGGGGGTGGGAATATGGATTCTGATACTTGAGGGAACTTCTAAAAAAATTGGGCTTGCGTCCTTGCAAGTTAGTAGTTTTTATGTTGAAAAGTGCGTCAAAAGCGTTGTTATCTTGATTGCATTGATGTGGTTCTTGTTGCCATAGGGGTGCGCACTATGCTTTTGGTTCAGTCGAGCGTCGACATAATATGATATATCAATAAGTTATAATATTGAGAAATAAAGCTCATGATATCTGATTAAATTTACTGTGGATTAATCAGAATATAGCGTGCTACTCTAGATGTGGGGTAGCTATACCAGATAGCAATAAACCTAGCAGACTTTCTCTATCTGCTAGGCCGGGTACCGAATCGCGGTGCTGTTGGTATGATCTAAGTCATGTTGTTAGTGAGCAGCTTTGCCGTGAGCTTCGCCATGAGCCTCGCTACTAGCTTCTCCATTAGCAGCTTCGTTAAGCTTATCTTCCCAATCTGCATTGTCCTGAATAATCTTAGCAGTGTCAGTAGCTTCCCAATTCTTACCTGCACTATGATTTACATCACCCATGGTTCCAGCATACAACAACACCAAAGCAAGTAACATTGAAATCAATAAGTACGTGATGTAGGCTTTTTCTTCCCGTAGGTGCATAAAATATGCAGCTACTAGAAATGCTTGTACCATCGCTATACCAAAGGAAGTTACCAACACAAAGGGACGCTCATAGCTAACCTGAGCAATGGTAATACTAACTACGAATAATATTAAAATTGTGGCCCAGATTTGAATGTAGTGGCTTACAGAATGAGCTTGGTGATCATTGGTAATCATAATAGTCTCCGCAACTGAATTGGTTATGGTTAATACTCAAGATATTGTGGCTAAACTACTTGGCAATATACAATAATGGGAAAAGGAAAATCCAGACTATTTCCACAAAACACCAGTATATCCCAACAATCTCAACCCGATGCAGATAGTGACCACCTTTAATTTGGGTAGCGATGATGGCCATACCAATCATGCCAGCAATTACGTGTAAACCGTGAATACCTGCGGCAGTAAAGTAAAACGACCAAAATAGATTAGTATTTATAGTAAATCCATGCGAAATTTCATGAGTCCATTCTATGGATTTAACGATTAAAAACATAAATCCAAACAATACTGCGTACCAAAGGTAGGCTGAGGCCTTTTTAGATTGTTTAGTCTCGGCTGCTTGGTGAGCAAGTACTGCAAATAAGCTTGAAGTCAATAGGGCAAAGGTGTTAATCGAGCCAGCTACAACATTGGTGTGTTCGGCATATATAGCCCAGTGATCAAACATAGCCCGGCGTAAAATATACACGACTAACAAACCACCAAAAATCACTATTTCAGAGGCCAGCAGCCACCACATAGCCAATTTGGCATTAGAAATTCCGGTGATGCTGCGGGTTGTGGCTATAGGTATCGCACTCATGCTTTTGTCCTCTATGGTTGCAAATCAAATTCAAATAATCTTGATGCAACACAGTCTAGGCTAAAAGCTGAAGCTTGCGAATCATAGAAATGTATAGGTTTGTAATAGATTGTAAAACCAGTTTTAGCTGATTAATCAATTATATAAGCGCGTTAGCTCGCAAGTATTTTACAACTACCTTAAGACTGATGACTCCAACCGCCTCCCATTGCCTTATACAACTTGATCAAGTTAGTGCGCATCCCAGCTTCGGCTAGAGACTAAACAATCTAAAAAGGCCTCAGCCTACCTTTGGTACGCAGTATTGTTTGGATTTATGTTTTTAATCGTTAAATCCATAGAATGGACTCATGAAATTTCGCATGGATTTACTATAAATACTAATCTA
>JXSN01000295.1 GCA_001276605.1 Achromatium sp. WMS2 | reverse complement strand
AGGTAGGAAATTTTAGGCTCTACGTTTTGAGTCATACCAATGACCAAGCGGACGGAGTCTCCAACCTGTTGGAAACTAATGTCCTTGACAATGGGTTGAACCGCGCTGGCTGCTGCAGAAAGAGCTAGCAGCGCTAAACCTACAATAAATATATTTTTTTTCATGGCTGTTGGGTGTTGAGTGGTTTCGTAAACTCAGAAGTATAACATAAAAAAAATTATTTTACTATTTATTTATAGTGCATTATAAGATATTTCTAGAAACGACTTTAACATCACAGTTTACAATATGAAAACCGCGTGGTCCATCTTAAAATCAGGAATTAAACCTTGAAGTTTCGAGCCAACGTGATCAAAGAGTCAAGCATGTTACTTGATCAGAGCAAAAGCAGACTATGGCAGGTACAATCAATTACAGAAATTACTAAACCTCCACAAAATACCTCCTCTTTTTGCTGTACTTAAAGTACTGTATCTACGCATGAATGATGCCAGTGGCCAACATCTAGCGTGGGCCACCGTTGTAATCACCTATCGAGGAGCTCATAACGCCGTCCATGGCCAAGAGTCCTTTGCAAGTTGATCCTACAGAGCAAAATCAGACTTTGCTCAAGCAATCCAAGGCGCAAATCTCATCCGCCAGACGAAAATCAAGTATGGAAATACCGCCTGTATCATGAGTAGTAAGGTTTACAGTCACCTTATTATAGGCATTGTACCATTCCGGATGATGGTTCATGCGGGCTGCTATCAACGCTACCCCGGTTATAAAAGAAAACGCCTCCGTGAAATCCTTAAAGACTATAGTGGTACTAAGTTTGCCGTCCTGAACCTGCCATACCAGCTTACTTTTACCATTGAGTAACAACACTTCCTGCTCGATGTCTACCTGAGTCAATTGAGTTCCCATTTGTTATCCCTCAAATAAAAACCGACTATCCTAAATTAATTAACGTAACAACTCAGGATAGCATAGCCAAGTCAGTTGCTAGTTTACAATGCTTCTCAGGTTTTTGCTTACTCAAGGTAAAATTCGATTATGCTCGTTCCCACGCATCGGCATCACACAATAATCAAACCTGAACGTCCCCACAAGCGCATAACCTTGATAATATTATGTGTCAACATACCCTAATCTAAAGTTTAGAATCAAGCCCATGTCACACAGTACATTTAGCAACACAGTTTATGAACCCCAGCTTAATACCAAAATAAAAGTTATCAAAATCCCAACTTTGCTAACCTAGTGTGCCCGACATGGGCATGTACTTGCAACCTGAAATGAGGTTGCCGCATTGAGTGACGACAAGCGTAGTCAAAGCCCAAGGTTGTAACCGCAAGGTCAAGCTGAAAGAAGGGGGAGGCAAAGACACGACCGTACGAACAGAAACAGGCAGAGAGGCAGGGTGTGGGCGATGAGCGTGCTAGGGAACGCGAAATACAACTGTCACCGAAAGACACATCAAGTAGAGCCTGACGGCACGGGTCGAAAGAACCAACATTTCTGTCTCACCGGAGAAGCGAATAGATGATCGAAACGACAACGAGCGGCAACTGCGGCTACTTCCGAGGTGCTGTAAGATTATTTTGCTGTGTAGCTTGCGGGCTAAGCCCGCTGGACTCAACCGCCGGATGCGGAAAACCGCATGTCCAGTGGTGTGAAATGGCTAACGGGCGCAATCCCGTTGGCTCGACCCGATCATGGCTTTGACCCTGTAAAATCATGTGGATAGACAATCAAATAAGTCAACCATCAACTACCATGCAATGGGTTACAGATAACTTGTAGGTGGCAAGGTCTTGAGTAATAATCCAATACCACTTGAACTCAAAGCCCAAAAAGCACCCAATGTAAATGACGATATTTTTAAGAGATTATATCGCAGCACTTTGTCCTTTTTTACTCGAGGTCTGCGCCGTCTAAAACGATGTTTGCAGACAGCATCTCCTTTGCCTAAGTTTTAGGTAGTTATGAATTTATGAAAACTTATATGGGTGGCTAGCATTTCTAGTTAATCTATACTAAACTACTTCGGTTGTAGATAGACATTTTTTTAGAAAGTCACGGTTCATATGCTTTAGCACTTTTATTTGTATGGAGATTTAGACTTAAATAACATCATATATTTTATTGACGCTCCTTGAGATTGAGTGAATTATAGTGAGGTTTTAAGATGAAAAATACTTATTTCAAAG
>JXSN01000294.1 GCA_001276605.1 Achromatium sp. WMS2 | reverse complement strand
GAACCTAGCAATAACCTACTTTCGCGTATGATCTCCCACACTATCATCAGCGAGGCACCGTTTCACTTCTTAAGTTCTGGGATGGGATCAGGTGGCTCCAATACTCTAGTCGCCAGGAAACACGGTACATTGCCGGTCTAATGTATCAAAATGCCAGCAATAAAACTCGGTACATCGCAAGCCCAAAATCATCAGTAATCTTATTAACTTTATATAAATATAGCTTAAAACAATTTGGAGATAATGCTAATAATTTGATGTTATCCCCTATTTGTTATTTGAATCATAGAGCATTGGAACCACCTGATCCCATTTCGAACTCAGAAGTGAAAAGGTATCTCACCGATGATAGTGTGGGAGATCCTACGCGAAAGTAGGTTTTATCCAGATTGTTATTTTTAATCACCCTAGTGCTAGGCACTGGGGTGGAGTTGCTGTGTCTTTTTTTATACACAATGCCATTATGATTTATGAAACGGTCGAACATGGTAATTCCATGCCATCACTCAAACACAGCTTAGTGCAAACTAATATTGTTGGTATGTTATTTAACGATACTAGGTTCTCCACCTTTGTTGAATTAAGCCTTGATGCATCGTCTATTGATTCGGCACAATTTGGGTTAAAAACTAAAGATGAATTAATCCCGGATGTATGTGCCTACCTTACGCCTCCGCCAATTGATGAAAGATTGGGATGTGATTCGATCAGAGTTTCTGAATACCCAGATTTAGTTATTGAGGTGTTATCGCCAACACAGCTAGTAAGCGAATTATTAAGAAAAATTGATGCTTATTTTGCTTTAGGTGTCAGATCATGCTGGCTGGCAATTCCAGCTCTGGAAGAAATAAGAGTATTTTCACAACTTTCTAATTATAAAACTTTTGACATGAATGACAGTGAAGTTATAGACACAGTGCTAGATATACATTGTTCTATAAGTAAATTGTTCGGAAAAGCAAAAATTAAATAGCGTGTAGATTAGCAATATCGATGCGCTTTATACCACAGCGCATCATCCTATAGTTCTCGAATTAAAATTAACAAGGATCTTTACATGTCACACGAAATTCCAGTTGGTTCTCATTTGGTATCTCCACGTACACTTTACTCTCATCATGGAATTTATGTTGGAAATGGGAAAGTCGTTCACTATTCTGGTTTAGCGGATAGAATTAGTACTGGTCCGGTTATCGAAGTTACTCTTGCCCAATTTGTTGATGGTAATGGTTATTCCATCAAAGAACACAGTAATCCAAAATTTTCTTCTGAAGAAATTGTGCTTCGTGCACGATCTCGAATTGGAGAAAAATTATATTCTGTCTTCGCGAATAATTGCGAACACTTTTGCGAATGGTGCATCAATAACGATCATGATAGTACGCAAGTCACCAAAGGGACAGTCGTAGCTAGCCCCACTGGTGGTACCATCTCAGGTATAGCTGCACGCAGTGTGGTTGCAGCAAGTGGATCTGTAGCAGGCTTGTCTGGTTCAGGAGTAATGAGTGGCCTGGGTACTATTGGTACTTTGGGCGGACTTGTTGAAGGCGGAGTTGGAGCCACTGTAGGTCTTGGTGCAGCCATGTCTGGTATCGCCATTGCTGGTGCAATCCCAGGCCTTGCTACGGCATCTCTAGTAAATAACACAATCCTAAGCGATAATCCAGCTCATACTCAAGATGAGCGAGATTCACGTACCATTGGAAGAGCAGCAAGCTATGTTGGAGTTGCTGCAGGTACGGCTGGTAGCATTGCTGCTGTTAGTGCGGCTGGTACTACTGCAGGTCTAAGTGCTGCTGGTATTACAACTGGATTAGCAGCTATTGGAGCGACAGTTGGTGGCGGCATGGCAAGTGGAGTTGTTATTGTCACAGCAGCTCCTGTCGCTGCCGCCGTTGCTGTTGGATACGGTGTTTATAAATTTGTCAAATGGTTCAAGGATTAAATAGCACATATCAGGTCGAGCCAACAAAATTGCGCTAGTTAACCCTATAATTGTATAATATGCTTTTGCGCTTGCGATGTACCGAGTTTTATTGCTGGCATTTTGATACATTAGACCGGCAATGTACCGTGTTTCCTGGCGACTAGAGTATTGGAGCCACCTGATCCCATCCCAGAACTTAAGAAGTGAAACGGTGCCTCGCTGATGATAGTGTGGGAGATCATACGCGAAAGTAGGTTATTGCTAGGTTC
>JXSN01000293.1 GCA_001276605.1 Achromatium sp. WMS2 | reverse complement strand
AAATGGCTGCCTCTAGCTGATTCCGGAAAACACATGTGTGTAAGAGAGTTAGGGCGACAAGAACCAACGCCGTCTTTACGGTATAGGGCGGAGTGGGTCTGCACTTATGTTTGAAATTGGTATGCTTGAATTTAGTCTTTAATTTTTTGTCAAGCATTAAAAACTGGATTATCGAGTAACAAGTAAATTTCAACCTGCATTTCGAAGATTCTGGTTTGTGCCAAATTTATTTAGTTGGGGTAAATCGGCTCCTACACATCAAGGTGATGGGGAAACTTCCCGCAAGCGCCAAGAAGAGCAATCTCGCAACCAGCAAGCTGAATTGCAACGTAAACTGCAAGAGGCAGAATTAGCTCGTAAGCGTCAGGAAGAGGAAGCGGCGCGTAAACAGCGGGAAGCAGAAGCCGAAGCAGCGCGACGAGCTGGACCAAGTGATGCCGCCGCGCAATTCGATTTAGGTTGGAAATACGCAAATGGCCGCGGGGTGGCACAGGACGACACCCAAGCAGTGGCCTGGTATCGGAAAGCGGCGGCGCAGGGTCATGCTCATGCGCAATTCAACCTGGGTGTTATGTACGACGATGGCCGCGGGGTGGCACAGGATGCTAAGCAAGCGGTGGAGTGGTACCGCAAAGCGGCGGCGCAGGGGAATGCTTCTGCGCAAAATAACCTGGGTTGGATGTACCAAAATGGCCGCGGGGTGGCACAGGATGATACGCAAGCGGTGGAGTGGTACCGCAAAGCGGCGGCGCAGGGTCATGCTCGTGCGCAAACCAACCTGGGTTGGATGTACGCAAATGGCCGCGGGGTAGCACAGGATGACAAGCAAGCGGTGGAGTGGTACCGCACAGCCGCAGCGCAGGGTTATGCTGCTGCGCAATTCAACCTGGGTTGGATGTACGCAAATGGCCGCGGGGTGGCACAGGATGATAAGCAAGCGGTGGAGTGGTACCGCAAAGCCGCGGACCAGGGTCATGCTTATGCGCAATGCAACCTGGGTTGGATGTACATGAAAGGCCGCGGGGTGGCGCAGGATGATACGCAAGCGGTGGAGTGGTACCGCAAAGCGGCGGCGCAGGGTCATGCTCGTGCGCAATTCAACCTGGGTGTTATGTACGCAAATGGCCGCGGGTTAGCACAGGACGATAAGCAAGCGGTGGAGTGGTACCGCAAAGCCGCGGACCAGGGTCATGCTCGTGCCCAGGCCGAGTTAAAGAAACGAGGGTTGTAAGCTGTAAGAAAAACAACATGGGTGCGCTTACGCATTGCTAAGCGCACTTACGATGCTGACCATAGGCAGAGGTTTTGAAATATTATGGATACCAAAGAAATTACCTACAATGGTATTAGGTTTTTGTATTGCGAAGAAGCGTACGAAATCCGTAAAAATCAAATGGGCACAATTAGATACTACACCAGAATGGATACTGGTGAGTCTGGCATGAGCTTACGCGGCTTGGCGAATGGGTGTGGGGTAGGTCCAAGCGCATTATTAAAATTCCTTAATTCCACATTTTTAGTAGAGGTGTTCACCAAAAGCCAAGAAATTAACAATAACATATTGAACATAATGAAGAATGAGGTGTTCACCAAACCTGATATTTATCTTGTTCAATCCGATGACCTGCACGTCATTCGCGATGTAGTTTGCGAACGCATAATTTACTACTATGCATTTGAATCCAAATACAAAAAAACCAAAGCCCGGGAGTTGTACCAATCCTTAGCCCAACATGGATTGCGCACCTTCATTCAAAACAAGACTGGTTACCAACCGGAACAGGCGCCCCAGCATGACAATTCTCTGGTGGTATCCGTTGAAGAACATTTGAAACAAGAAATTGAAGAATTGCGATTGCAGTTGGTTACGCAACAGCAACAGATAACAACTCAACAAGAAC
Organism: Achromatium sp. WMS2; assembly: GCA_001276605.1. Lineage (GTDB taxonomy): Bacteria > Pseudomonadota > Gammaproteobacteria > Chromatiales > Chromatiaceae > WMS2. Next base: position 301 of record JXSN01000293.1, on the reverse strand, counting down.
AGCTAGCAGCTAAAGATGAGCAAATTGCTGAACAGGATCAGACAATTAAAATTTTATCCTTCCGGCCAACCAAAGAGAAGACTTATCAGGCCTATGTACATGGCATGCTAGGTGGTAATACTCGATAATCCAGTTTTTAAAATTTGACAGAATATGCCAAAATAAGTTAGCTCGAAACAGGAGAAATTCCCGTGTTTTTTATCGCCCCATTACCATTCATTGAAACACATATTGATGCACTGAATATGGAGATTCAAGCTCAGTTACCAGGGCGAAAATTAACAATAACTCAACAGATTTG
>JXSN01000292.1 GCA_001276605.1 Achromatium sp. WMS2 | reverse complement strand
GTGGCTGAATGAAGCACAGTGGTCAGCAAAGTTGGTTAGCGTATAGTTAATTTGGCTAACCAGTAGATACTGACAGTAATCGAGGCGTGTTACCGTTTTCTTCACAACTATTGTTACCAGTTTTTAACCAGGTGATTAACTAGCCTATTTTAACCCATTAGGGATATTTTGCGTAAGTCCTAGATCTATCACCTGCTGCAACATTTCACGATGTTGCCCTGTAGAAACCAGGATAGGTCTAAAGTCCACACTAGCCTCGAAGGCCTTTACCACTGGAGCCATTTTTATGGCTTCAGGTCGAGTACCTATAAAGATGGCTACCTTTCTAATTATTGACGCAGACATTGGTGGGCAAAATGGTTAAAAACGCGACCTGTAAGTGATGCCGCAGGCATCTATGACTACTTTGCCTTCTAACTGTGCCAAAGTAATAGCCCTAAAAGGTTGGTGGTTAACCAAAAATAGAATTATATCAGCTTTTGCAATGGCTTCGTCTTGACTAACCAATACGTGTCCCTGTAACTCTTTAACATTTGGCTCTACTACTACAATATTTCCAATATTGTGGGTCTTAAGATGATCAGCGATTTCCTTGGCAGGAGATTCGCGCAAATCGTCAATGTCTGGTTTATACGCGGCCCCAAAACACGCTATTAGTGCTTTGTATGATTTACCTAACTTGGCCACTGCAGCTTGCACTTTAGCAATTACCCAATGCGGCTTATAATTGTTAATTTCTCGCGCTATTTGCATTAGCCTAGCTCTACTCTGACCGTGTTCGTTTTTGGTCATATGCACAATAAACCACGGATCTACAGCAATGCAATGCCCTCCCACTCCACAACCAGGCTGTAGTATACTGACGCGTGGATGATGGTTAGCAATTTCAATCAACTCAAGCACATCAAGGTCAAACTGCTCACAAATTATCGATAACTCATTAGCAAATGCTATTTGCACATCCCGGCTAGCGTTTTCAACCAGCTTAGCCATTTCTGCCATACGACAGCGACAATTGATAAGTTTCCCAGTAACATACGTGCTAAAAAAAGCATTTGCTGCCACATTAGCGGCATCCGTTAGCCCGCCAACAATACGGTCATTCTCAACTACTTCGCGTAAAATATGCCCAGGTAGTACGCGTTCTGGGGCATGTGCGAAATGAATCTTATTTTCATCCAGCCCAGTTTTTTCTTTTACAATGCTCGCAACTAGCTCCGTAGTACCAGGGGGAATAGTGCTTTCAAGAATAACTAAATTACCGGCTTGTAAAAAAGGGCAAATTGAAGCAGCAGCGTTACGTACATAAGAGAGGTCCGCCCCACTTTCCTCGCCAACAGGGGTAGGTACACACAACATGAACACATCGGCGTTAGACGGTTCAGCATGGGCACGTAAACGACCACTATCCACCGCGGTTTTTACCACAGCATCTAGATCAGGTTCGATTACATGCGCACGTCCAGAGTTTATTACATCCCTAGCCATTGCATTTATTTCAACACCATGCACTTGGTATCCACGAGCTGCTAAGATGGCCGCAGTAGGCAAGCCAATGTAACCAAGCCCGACTACGCAAACAGTATGGTAATTTTGATTATTCATGCATTAAATAATATTATAAAAAACACATTTGACAAGTAACAAATACATCTGGTATAGACACGGAAACAGTATACTTGACGTTCAAAACCATAAAACGTATGCTATATGCAATATACTGCCTCGTGTGCGCTTGCTTTTTTCTAGTATAACACAAGAGGTCTGGTGTTACTTGGCTCAAGCCTATCCAATTTGCGTCTACCTAATATATGTTGGGCGGATTCCCGTAGCAGCACCAGGTATAATCTGCATTCAATTGTGTAACTCCTAATACTATTTGTACACCATTTTGAATCCAGAGGCAAAAATATTCAATAAAAACCTTGTATTTTATGGCTTTGAATATTGAGCACCAGTAACTAATATCCTTATCATTATTCGTAAAACCTACATTTTAAATGTGAATTTAACCACAGGTAACTAACTCAATCGATTGTTAACACTCGATAATCCAGTTTTTAAAATTTGACAGAATATGCTAGAATAAGTTAGCTCGAAAACAGGAGAAATTCCCGTGTTTTTTATCGCCCCATTACCATTCATTGAAACACATATTGATGCACTGAATATGGAGATTCAAGCTCAGTTACCAGGGCGAAAATTAACAATAACTCAACA
>JXSN01000291.1 GCA_001276605.1 Achromatium sp. WMS2 | reverse complement strand
TCGATCAACGTGTAGAAAGTGAGATTTTCGATTTGTTAAAGACGCTTAATTTGCGCATGACCATATTAGTGGTTTCACATGACATAGCCTTCATCTCTAGCTACGTAAGTAGGGTTGCATGCTTAAACCGTACTTTGCTATACCACGATACCAACTCTATTGATGGAGAGGTGATTAACTTGTTATATGGAGGCCATGTACGCGGAGTAGACCATAAAGCATGTGCATTCTGTACTGTTGAAGTTAATTCTAACAAGCGGAACAAACATTAGTAGTCACTATCATGAATGATACCAGATCCATTATGGTTGCAGTATTTGGGCTATCCCAACGAGAAGCACGGGTATTACATACTATTTGCTTGATTTCTAAAACACGTCCACGTACTTATGAACTGATGCCCACGAATGGAAGATTAGAACCAGACATGGCTATTGTGGATGGATATGATGAATGGGCAATTGCTGAATGGCTAAAATTCAGCGCTAATCGTCCCATGTTGCCATTGGTACTTATTGGGGAACATCCAAAACTAGATCATCCTGATATAAGAATCGAACGCCCACTTCTTCCAACTCAATTATTAAATGTATTTGATCGAATTAAATTGACTGATGAGCATCCAGCGTTTTCTCCTCAAGAAACAACAAATATCCCCCCTGGAATGCCAGTTGATGAAGAATCAATCCCTGCTCAAGACTCTCAAACCGTAACCTTTCAAGGCGATCCTAGATTAAGAGCCTTGGTTGTAGATGACAGTTTGCCCATTCGTAAACAAATGCAGAAAGAACTTAGCCAATTTGTTGGTCATGTGGATTTAGCTGAAACAGGTGAGCAAGGACTCGAATTTATTGCTAAGAAACGATATGATATAGTGTTCCTTGACGTAGTATTGCCTGGATTAGATGGATATCAAATATGTAAAACCATTAAACGAGACAAAGAAAACAAAGATATCCCAGTAATTATGCTTACAGGAAAAGCCTCATCTTTTGATCAAATTAGAGGCAAATTAGCAGGGTGTGATACCTATCTTATAAAACCGGCTGATTTGGTAAAATTCAAAGAGGTAGTAGAAAAGTATCTTATAAAAGATGGCACTTAAGGATTTACATGAAATATCGTGCTGTGAATTAATTTTATATATCAACTTGTTGTAATATTTATAGAATGATATATCAGTTTGCGAAAATGTCCTTAAAGCTAGAACAACTACACGCCAAATTTTGCTTTAAATTTTTTATTGGAGGATAATATTGTGGCAGTGAGCAAGGTATTAGTATGCGATGATTCCAATACGGATCTTACTAACCTCAAGACCATTGTTGAAGGAGCTGGTTACACAGTGATTACTGCATCCAGTGGTGTTGAAGCCCTAAGTTGTGCTAAAGCGGAACAACCTGACGTAATCTTATTAGATATAATTATGCCGGAAATGGATGGTTTTGAAGCATGTAGAAAACTAACTAATGATCCTGAAACTAAACACATACCCATTGTCTTTGTTACTAGTAAAAGCCAAAAAGCGGATCGAGTTTGGGGACAAATGCAAGGAGCCAAGGATCTTATCTCTAAACCATGTGCAGAGGATCAAGTTTTGGCCAAGCTTAAAGAACTTTAAACCATCCTACCAATCATATTTGGTCACACCAAACCAAGCAGTACTTTGTCATTTTAAACAAAGTAGGAATTCGTTGACTAAGTCAAAAATTCTCATTTGTGTTAAAATGTGCATGGTACAGCTTAACTTGCGTAATCATTAAATTTATGAAGTAAGACTGCCTTATTATGAGTACCTCCGTGGATGCAGACTCCCTTACTACTCCTAGCAAGTCTCTGAATCGCTCCACCTCGATTCAGTTACAAAGATCCAGTACCCACCACAGCATTGCAACCACCAGGTTTGGCTTTCAAATTGGCGATATTGGCCTTTTAATCCCAATAGCAATGGTTAGTGAGGTAGTCGTGGACATAGACATTTACCCTCTACCTACAACACCAAAATGGTTTCGCGGTCTGATCAATCTACGTGGTAGCTTAGTACCCATCTTCGATCTTAAAACGTTATTTGACATACAAACCAAATCTGAAAAAACTCCGCGTTTACTGGTACTGAACGAAAGAATAAAAACGGTAGGAATATTGGTTGACACCCCACCCAAAAATGTCGCCATTGGCCAAGCATTAACGCAAACACCACCATTACCACAATTGCTTAACAAATACAGTCATGG
>JXSN01000290.1 GCA_001276605.1 Achromatium sp. WMS2 | reverse complement strand
GCAAATGGAATAAAAACTCTTTTGCTCTTTGCTGGTAATATCAAATATTTTCTTGTTGACAGATTTTTGGGCACGCTGGTTGGCTTTTGGTGAGTATATAACAATCCATCTTTGCTTAACGTCACCATAAACGACTCCAAGGCTGCAAAACTTAGGTTCTTCAGTCTGCATAATCAGATCGGAGGCCAAAGCGTTAATTATGTCACTGGTTAAGTTGATAGTCTCCGGCACTAGTGAAATCCACCATATTTTGCTTATTTCTTTTAAAGTTATCGAAAATTGTGTCCAACGCACGTCCTAAAATGTCATCATTGATATGCTCGGGCTGGATACCAGGGCCAATGAGTCGTTCCGTTGGTTTATCTTTAAAAAATATTGGGCTAAGATACAAAGCGCGGCTTGCAAAACCAAGCCCATTCAGTATCATCGCTTTTACAGCTTGCCCTACTGACACAGTGCGCTTTGCCATGTTTTATGGTATAAGTTTGTCAATTAAGTTGCTAAGGTCAAGTTCGTCGCACATACCGGCGACTAGCCCCCTAGCCCCCTAGATGATCAATAGTTTTGCTTGTGTAGGAGCTGGATGATTCCATTGAGTCAGCATTAATGTGGTTAGCCATGATAAAGTCCATAAAAAGTGATGTTAATAAGTTATAAAAGATTTTTTACGATAATATTTTATCATAATATTGGTATGCGGAATCACGGTCCCGCCCTCCTAGCAGGCGAGACGCCCGCGCTCCCAGACGCACCTTTCCCCCTCTTCATCAATGGAGAGCGGGTAGGGGGGTGAGGTCAATGAAGAGGGGCCAGGGGGTGAGGTCTATTCAGGTGGTGTAAATTATAAATGGCGGGATTCACTGCGTTTCTCCCGCCCTGCGGGGCTACCGCAATGGTATACCCTCAGATCGATAATAATATTCCCGCAACTCCGGGTAAGTTTCCAAACCTTGCACATAATTCACCCGTTCCGGATTGCCCATAAAATAGCCTTCAGGAGTAATCGTGAGGTAACCTGTGGGTTTTTCTGAAAAATACCAAATGGCAGCCAGCAATTTCCCATCCGCCACCCGCCACAGTTTGATGCTGTAATCTCCACTACCGGAAGCTAAACTCGCGCCATCCGGGCTGAAGGCTACAGAGCGCATTAAACCGGTATGGCCAGTTAAGGTCCGCAGTAATGTCCCACCCGCTACCCGCCATAGTTTGATGGTCTCATCGTCACTACCAGAGGCTAAACTTGCGCCATCGGGGCTGAAGGCTACAGAGTTGACATCATCTGCATGGCCTGTGAAGGTCCGCAGTAACGCCCCATCCGCCACCTGCCATAGTTTGATGCTGTTATCCTCACTACCCGAGGCTAAACTCGCGCCATCCGGGCTGAAGGCTACAGAGGTTACATTATTTTTATGACCAGTGAAGGTCCGCAGTAACGTCCCATCTGCCACTCGCCACAGTTTGATGCTGTTATCCAAACTACCAGAGGCTAAACTAGATCCATCCGGGCTGAAGGCTACAGAGGTTACAACCCAGCTATGGCCAGTTAAGGTCTGCAGTAACGCCCCATCTGCCACCCGCCATAGTTTGATGCTGCCATCATAACTACCAGAGGCTAAACTCGCGCCGTCCGGGCTGAAGGCTACAGACCGTACTACACTTGTATGGCCAGTGAAGGTCCGCAGTAACGCCCCATCTGCCACTCGCCATAGTTTGATGGTTTTATCCTCACTAGCAGAGGCTAGAATGGTGCCATCCGGGCTGAAGGCTACAGAGTTTACATCATCTGCATGGCCTGTGAAGGTCCGCAGTAGCGACCCATCCGCCACCCGCCATAGTTTGATGCTGTTATCCAAACTACCAGAGGCTAAACTCGCGCCATCGGGGCTGAAGGCTACAGAATGTACCCAACCTGTGCCAATTAAGGTCCGCAGTAACGCCCCATCCGCCACTCGCCATAGCTTGATGCTGTTGTCGCCTTCACCAGAAAGACTCCCACTACCAGAGGCTAGGCTAGTGCCATCCGGGCTGAAGGCCACCGAGGATACTGAACTGGTATGGCCAGTGAAGATCCGCAGTAATGCCCCATCTGCCACCCGCCACAGTTTGATGGTCTCATCGTCACTACCAGAGGCTAAACTCAGGGCATCGGGGCTGAAGGCCACAGAGTATACTGAACTGATATGGCCAGTTAAGGTCCGCAGTAATGCCCCATCCGCCACCCGCCACAGTTTTATGC
>JXSN01000289.1 GCA_001276605.1 Achromatium sp. WMS2 | reverse complement strand
AATACCAAGCATGAGTTAATTAATGGTGAAATATATGCAATGGCTGGTGCCAAAGAGAACCATGTAAAAATAACAGGTAATGTCTTTAGGAATATTGCTAATCACTTAATTACATCCCCATGTAATGTGTATGCAAGTGATATGAAATTATTAGCTGGATGTGATTGTTATTATCCGGATGTATTTGTTAAGTGTGATCCAGATGATAATGATCAACTAGTAAAGGAAAAGCCAATACTTATTATTGAAGTGTTATCAGAATCTACTAAACACTTTGATAGGGGCAATAAACTGCAAAATTATCTTAAAATTTCAACTTTGCAGGAATATGCCTTGGTAAGCCAAACAGGAATGGAAATTTGGATATATCGTAGAAGAGGGAAAAAGTGGGAAATGGAAATTTTAACAGATAATGATGAAGTTAATTTCATTTCTATCAATTTAACAATTCCAGTTAAAGATTTATACGTAAAAGTTTTATTTACTTAATTGAACCATTGAGTATGATAGGATGGGTAAAACGAAGCAAATTCATCAAATACTTCATTCAATGAATATCAGATATGAGTTTTGAATGCGTGTCTTTAAATTATGGAATACATACAATGAACCAATTATTATCACAATTACTCAACCACACTATATTATTAGTATTAGCTAGCAGTCTATTCCTGCTTAGTGGTTGCAGCGATGAACCAACTTCAAGTAAAGGCTTAGGCAGCGATGCTATTCCGCAATTTCAAGCGGCTACCACTCCAGGTAAAAAGTTAGCTTTATTGGTAGGTGTGCGTACTTATGCCCCAAATAGCGGGATTTCGTCCCTTAAATATGCGGATCGGGATATGCACCGCCTACAACAGGCATTAATTAGACATAATTATACAACCCGGATCTTGCTCAATGAGCAGGCTACTCGTGGTGCCGTACTTAGTGCCTTAAAAACCTTTCAACAAACCTTAGAGCGTCGTCCAGGCAATAGCACGGTGTTATTTGCCTTTTCTGGTCATGGTCAGGAAGATAAGGCTACCAAGAAAAACTTTCTGCTTACTTATGATACCTATGCCAATGCAGTAGCAGATACAGGTTTATCTTTAGATCAGGTTACAGAACGGCTTCAAGCATCCAAGGCTCCCCGCCAAATAGCCTGGATTGATGCTTGTCGTACTCGTGACAATCCTCTTGGTAAATTATTAACCAGCCCAGGTTTTCGTAACCAGAATGCTAAAGGTTTAATGATCTTTTTCTCTAGTGAGACTGGGACTCCTAGTTATGAGGATGATCAATTGCAAGCAGGATTGTTTACGCATTATCTAATTGAAGGTTTAGCTGGAGCCAATGGCCAAACTACGGATCAAGATGGTTGGATCAGGATGGCAAAGCTCCGGGATTATGTGGAAGATCAGGTGTTGCAACGAGGTTTTGCTACTGGTAAACCACAACGTCCGTATGTAGCAGGTGAATATAGCGGTAAATTTTGGTTGGGACGGGTGGATAATGTTACTCCCACGCCGTCAATAGCAACCGTTCAGCCCCCATCATCTTCCTCAACAAATAATCAAACTGATATACCACAAAGTCAAAATCAGGCAGAACGTTTACCTCCAATATCTAAACCTTCAGTACAGACCAAAACCGCACGATTAACTATCCACACTCGTCCTAAGATAGCGCAAGTAAGGCTGAATTCCCAATCTTACATACATGACTTTACCACTACTTTACCGCTAGGCAGCCATGCGATTGTAGCTAGTGCCCGTGGTTATAAGGATTTAACTCAAGTCATTCATTTAAAGCGTGATCTTACTACCACTATAACCCTACAACCCCAAGCAATTCCAGCAGTAGTACAACAAGGACATCAAAACAATGTGAAATCCGTAACCTTTAGTCCAGATGGCAGGATCTTAGCTTCCAATAGTTGGAATGGTATAAAATTGTGGCAGGTAAAAGATGGGCGGTTGCTACATACCATATCTAATCATGGAAAAGCTGTAATCTCCATAACTTTTAGTCCAGATAGCAAAATTCTAGCGTCCATAAGTCATGGTCATCACAACAATATCAAGCTGTGGCGGGTAAAAGATGGGCGATTGCTGCGCAGCATATCAAGGTGTTTTAATTTAGATTCCGTAGCCTTTAGCTCAAATGGCAGCATTTTGGCTTATAGCTGCAGTGAGAACGATCATGATATGTATGGTTTAATTGAATTGCAGAGGTTACGGGATGGAAAATTGTTA
>JXSN01000288.1 GCA_001276605.1 Achromatium sp. WMS2 | reverse complement strand
TTGCCTAAATTAGCATTAGCTTATATATAATACAATGAATTTTAAGCTTTTATTTTAAAAATGACCGAGCCGAGGGATATAATGTTATTATAATTACGTTCTGGTAAGGATCTATGGTTTCCTTTTCCACACATGAGTATGGAAACAATCAGTAGGCATGGAGTTTGGTAGCCACAAGTCCTTGCATGGTTTTAATCATATTTTAAATAAGATCATTATGATAGATTGCCATTAATGCGCGCAACTATCAATAATCTAGCGTATACCTAGAAATTCTAGCGGAGGAACCTTGAATAAAAATGCTGTTTTAGTTTTGGAAGACGGAACCGTATTTCACGGCCTATCCATTGGAATTCAAGGTACTACCGTTGGTGAAGTGGTATTCAACACGGCTATTACTGGCTACCAAGAAATTTTAACCAACCCTTCCTACCTACAACAAATAGTTACCTTAACTCACCCCCATATCGGTAATGTGGGCGTAAATCCAAACGATGCTGAATCACCGAAAATTCAAGCAGCAGGTTTGGTTATTCGTGAATTATCCTTACAAGCCAGTAATTGGCGCGCCCAAAATACCCTACAAGATTACCTAAGCACCCAAGGCATCATAGCCATTGCCGATATTGACACGCGCCGTCTTACCCGTATCCTACGCACCGGCGGTGCTCAAAACGGCTGCATCATGGCCGGCGACAACATAGATTCAGAGCTAGCCCTAACTCAAGCCCAAACCTTCCCCGGCCTAAAAGGCCTCGATCTTGCTAAAAATATAACTACATCAACAACTTACACCTGGACTCACGGCACCTGGGACTTGGATCCCCAACGCTCCATGCTGCAGATAACAGCACCGAAATACCATATCGTGGCTTACGATTTTGGTATTAAACGCAACATATTACGAATGCTAGCTGCACGCAATTGCAGAATTTCTGTTGTTCCAGCTCAAACTCCAGCGGACGCTGTTTTAGCGCTAAATCCAGACGGTATCTTTCTCTCTAATGGCCCTGGAGATCCAGAACCATGTACTTATGCAATTCAGGCTATTCGGCAATTACTCGAGACTAATATCCCCATATTTGGTATTTGCCTGGGACATCAACTGCTAGGTTTAGCCAGCGGCGCTAACACTGTCAAAATGAAATTTGGACACCATGGCGCCAACCATCCAGTTCAAGATCTAAACACCGGATCAGTAATAATAACTAGCCAAAACCACGGCTTTGCCATTGACGAAGCAAGCCTACCTTCCAATTTACAAGCCACTCACCGCTCTTTATTCGATGGCTCCTTGCAAGGGATTCAACGTACCGATCGGCCAGCCTTTGGCTTCCAAGGCCATCCCGAAGCCAGCCCAGGGCCACATGATGTCAGTTACTTATTCGATAAATTCATACATGATATTGCTAACCGCTAGCCAATTTCTGACTTAAAGACACAACTACCCATTCTCGATGATCCTAAATAATTATGGAGTACGTTAAATGATAAAAACCCAGTTTAAACATAGCGATGTTAATTTTTCTATAACTATTGCCAAAACCATAATTATGGTAATTACCATACTAACTGGTATAACCGCTTGTGGTACCCAAAGTACTAGATCAGATAATTCCTATTCCAACTCTGGAAATTACGATCAAAATCAGCAAAATATGCCAACTTTTGATAATAACCGCTCAGCACAAAACTGCACTAGTTCCAACACACTAGCCTTTGATGATTCCTACAGTTTTGATGAGGACTTATCCGCAGCCTTAAATTGTAATTTGGATACAATTAAGGTTACCGCAAATTTTCACACTGAGAGGGTTCCCAAAAGGCTAGAAACATGGTTTGCAAACATTTGCCAATCTGGAGGTAACGTATCATCACAAAAAACAGCCACAGGAAACAACGGAGAACGTAGTTTAATAGGAGACGCTCTGGGTATGATATTCCGATTAATTTCAGGAAAAAATGATCAACTGTATCAACCTGCCCAAAGATATAATGCAACCATATATCACAACAACCTGAATTACGCGGATGAAGTAATTTTTAAAAAACGTAACTAGGCAACTAGTTCTACCTATTATAGGGTGTGCTTAATTCTACGGCACATCCTATATTTTTGTCTCTTTCCATATATTTAACAGCCATACTTGATAGTAAGTTGACTACCTGCTTTACTTATAACCAGTACAATTAATTGCCTAAAAAAAGACCTACTAACCCTAGATAGATCCTAAATTTT
>JXSN01000030.1 GCA_001276605.1 Achromatium sp. WMS2 | reverse complement strand
CTTTGGTGGTTACGAGCCCGAAGCTGCCATTGGCTTGCGCAATCAATTTACCCTGCGTCCCGGTTTAGTTTTGAATGCTAGCTTAGAACGTGTGCAAAGTCTCAGCAAAAGATCCAGTACGAACCTAAATAGTCCCGCACCGGAGCTGGGGACGGTGCAACAGGCTAATTACAGTGGTGCCACAGGTAGCGAAGACTCTACTGCGGTAACTGCCGGCATAGAGTATACTGCCAACAAAAACTGGAAAGGCAGCGCTCGCATTGAGTTGCGCGATGCTGCCACTAGCTCCAGCATTCTAAACAGCCTTGCTCTGGCCTGGCGCATCAGCCCGGGTTGGACTTTTTTAGGACGCAGTATTTACGCATATACTGATAATGTAAATAGTACCGATACCGATCAAAGGCGGCTACAATTAGGCTTTGCCTATCGCGATCCTGAAGAAGATTTTTGGAACTTCCTGGCCCGCTATGAATACCGCCTTGACAAAAGTGGCACTGGCAGCTCAGTAGCCACCAGCGGTACCACTATTACCAATATTGTTTCTGCCATAGAATCGGCTATTGAGCGCCGGGTGGATGTATTATCTATGCATGTCAATTATCAACCGAGCTCCAAACTAATCCTATCCGGACGTTATGCATTCAAACATGTAATAGATAATTCCAATGGCATCACTAGCACTGGCAATGGCCATTTGATAGGTGCTCGCATCACCAGAGATATTGCTCAAAATTGGGACGTAGGTCTACAAGGTTATTATATGCTAGATGACCTTTCTGGCTACAAGTACGGTTTGGGTGTCGATGTGGGCTATCTGGTTACCACTAACCTGTGGTTATCAATAGGTTATAACGTATTTGGCTTTAAGGATCGCGATTTTGATGACCTTGGCAATACCGATCAAGGTGTGTATCTGCAACTGCGCTATAAGTTTGATGAACGCGAATTGCGGCAAATTTACAATTGGGAATAAGCTTTACAACCCAGCGTTAACTAGGTTCCACTTTATGACAGCATCACTGCACGATACCGATTTTTATTCCTGGACCCAACAGCAGGCTGCATTGTTGCGCTCATGCCACATGATGGCATTAGATGTGACCAATCTAATTGATGAAATTGAAGATCTGGGTAGTAGTCAAAGACGAGCCTTGGAAAGTCGCTTACTAATCTTACTCGTGCACTTGCTAAAATGGCAATATCAACCGCAATTGCAAGGAAAAAATTGGAGTTTAACCATAAAAGAGCAGCGTAGAGCCATAAACCAGCTGTTATCCAGAAATCCTGGCTTGCAACCTAATTGTACACTTATTACGTTGGATGCCTACGAATTGGCAATATTTAGGGCAGCTCGAGAAACTGGCTTAGATGAAGCGATTTTTCCCCAAACTTGCCCCTGGACGTTTGACCAAATTATGGATCCTGAATTTTGGCCGGAGTAGTAAGTATGTATAATTTACACGATACCGATTTTTATTCCTGGACCCAACAGCAAGTTGAGCTGCTAAAAGCCGGCAATCTAGCCGCGTTGGATATAACCAATTTAATCGATGAGATTGAGGATATGGGGCGTAGTGAAAAACGAGAACTTAAAAATCGGCTTAAAATATTGCTGATCCATCTCTTGAAGTGGCAATATCAGCCTGAACTACGTGGTACCAGCTGGTGGGCAACTATAAAAGAGCAACGGGAAGAAATTACCCAATGTTTAGGTGAAAATCCAGGTTTAAAGCCGATTATAGACGACACTTTAAAGGCAGCGTATAAAATTGGTACTTTTGCAGCGCTAAAAGAAACTGGATTAAAACCTGATACCTTTCCCAATACTTGCCCCTGGACGTTTGACCAAATCATGGACCCGGAATTTTGGCCGGATGCCGCTTAGGGTGTGAACTATGACCTTATCACTACACGATACCGATTTTTATTCTTGGACCCAACAGCAGGCTGAGCTGCTAAAAGCCGGAAATCTAGCAGCATTGGACATAGCCAATTTGATCGATGAGATTGAGGATATGGGGCGTAGTGAAAAACGAGAGCTTACCAGTAGGTTGGAAGTTCTGCTATTGCACCTTTTAAAATGGCAACACCAACCCCAACGGCGCGGCAATAGTTGGCTTCTTACCATAAAATTGCAACGCAATAGAGTTCAACGTTTGCTTAAAGAAAACCCTGGATTACAATCGCTTATTATAGAATCTGTAGCAGATGCCTATGAAGACGCTCAGCTTAAAGCTGCCACTGCAACCGGTTTGAATTTAGCAATTTTTCCCCAAACTTGCCCCTGGACGTTTGACCAAATCATGGACCCGGAATTTTGGCCGGAGTAGTAAGTATGTCTAATTTACACGATACCGATTTTTATCCTTGGACGCAACATCAAGATTCTTTAACGCAAGCAATCGATATTTATGAAGCTCGTAAGTTCTACCACATTTGGCATATATTTTTTATATTTACCATTGTATTATACAGTCTTCCAATTCAAGTTAATGCTATACAGCGTAGTTTTTTAAATACTAGTTTTGAGATAGGTCCTACTATAATCGGACCTGACTGGTGCTTCACCGCGCAATCGACCGTTCCACCCTGGCTTTCCTCAGATTCTAGCACTAATCCAAACAATCAATGCACCGTCCCTTCTGCAAAACCTATAATGGAACTCTGGGCTAATAATTTTCAGGGTGTGCCCGCTCGTGATGGTAGCGTGCACGCAGAACTTAATCCAAATGCATTTGGCACTCTAAGCCAGAAAATATGCATATTGCAAAATGAAGAAATATCCTGGTATTTAAGTCATAGGGGACGCATAGATGGCACTACATCACCTTATTATGATAGAATGCGTTTTTACATTGGTGACGTTACCACAGGCTTAGTTTTGGATGCTACTACCAGGAAAAATGGCATAACACAAATAAATAGCTGCCATAGCGGATCATCATTAATCACTGTAACAAATTGTACCAAAAAAACAACCAATACTTGGGGAGATTATGGTGGTAAATTTAAATGGACTGGTGCTTCTGGTGATCTATTAGTTAGTTTTGCGGCAGTTGAAACAGGTTCGCACAATGCAACTAATGGTAATTTTCTTGATGCAATACACTTTTACCTAAAACCAGTTGTCGAATTTAGTGCAAGCGGTGGTGCTTCGCTTGAATCGGTTGTTAGCCCAACTGCTCCTGTGCTTCGCGTGATTGGTCAATTAGATGCTCCAATGGTGATCTCATTGAAGATTACTGGAGGAACTGCGATATTGGGTGAAGATTATACGACCCCAACTGGCAATACAACATTTACTGTAACTATTCCCTCTGGGAACTATAGTTACACAGATACTTTTGCTACTGGCATTGCAATTATTAACGATAATATAAAGGAAGGTGATGAAACGATTATAATAGAAGTTAACGCTGATCCAGGAAACCCCTATGTAGTCAGCTCATCTGGAACCTGTAACTCTCCACCTAATCAAGCTGCGACTTATACTATTACTGATGATGATACCGATTTACATTTGATTAAAAATACTGTATCAGGTGTAGGTAATTTTAATTTTACACTAACCAATGCCGATACCGATTTAACTACACCTATAAGTGAAACTACTGCTACTATTACAATAGCAGCTGCTGGAGTGGATACAGAATTCGATTCTGATGCTAATGCAAATGGAATACAAGCAATTAAAGTTTCTAAAGTAGATACAGAAATAAAAATAAGTGAAAGCATACCTACTGGTTGGATTGTATCTGGTAGCTGCAACGTAGTAGGTGGCACCAATCCAACGGTTGTTCCAATTCCAATTAATCAAGATGGCACTGTAACCATTCCTGCTGCAAACGTAACCCTTGGTTCATCAACTACTTGTACATATATCAACACCTCACTTTTAGATTATAGCGATGCCCCTGCCAGCTATGGCAGCCCTTCTCATCAAAAACCCACAACTCCTACCGTATACTTAGGTACTACTGCCCCTGATGGCGATACAGTTGCTAACCAAACGGCCTGGCAAGGTCAATCCACAGCCAATGGCGATGATAACACCGATACGGGTGACGAAGGGATTGCCCAATTATTAAACAGCGGAAATGCGTCTTTTCCTACATTCTCCACTGGTAACAGCAGCTACAGCCTAGTATTAAAATGCGCTGGTAACGGAGCTGTTTCTGGCTGGATAGATTTTAACAGAAATGGCACCTTTGATAATAGTGATGGCGAACTTGCCCAAAGCACTTGTTCTAGTGGTCAAGTTACCTTAACTTGGAGCGGTTTTGCTACAACCATCAAAGTAGGCCCTAGCTACGCCCGTTTTCGTACCGCCACCTCCGCCGCTGAGATAGCCACTGCCACTGGTGCTGCTAGCGATGGTGAGGTAGAAGACTACACCTTTAATATTCGTCCCGGGATAAAAATAATCAAAACTCTATCCCCAGCATCAGATTCCGGCCAATTCAATCTAACCATAACTGGAGGTAACCCCGCCGCCCCGACAGGTAGTAACAATCCCGCTAACGACGTTATAAATAACGGTACCACAGGCTTTGTAGCTATCGATGCTGGAGCTAGCATTACCGTACAAGAAACAGCTGGTACCAGCACCAATTTATCAAATTATTCTACTACCTTAGATTGCTACCAAGGTGATGGTATTACCCCAATTACACCAGCACCAACTACCTCGTTAACTGGGACAACTCGCACTGGAGAGTTTAGTTCCCCAGCGAATGATACCATCGGCAATGCTGCTCAAATTATTTGTATTTTCACCAATAATAAACTACCAACCATAAAAATCCAAAAAACCACCATATCAGGCACCGGCGGCCCATTCTCTTTTGATACTGTTACCAATCTCGATAATACTCCAGCTGCTATAACGACAACAACGGCAAATACTCCAACACCGGAATCTCCAACTCCCATTCGCGTTACCAAGATCGACACCGCCGTTACCATTGCCGAAACCTCAATACCCACAGGGTATAGCCTAACTGCAGTAGCATGCACCGATGCTAACAGCACGGTCACAGGCAATACTGGCACATTTGGAAATTTAACACCCACCAACACCCTAACTATACTCAATACCAATATGGTAGCTGGCGCTGATATTAACTGTATATTTACTAATACTTACGCAAGTAAAACTTTGCAATTACAGAAGACTTGGAACGATGCCCAAGCTGCTGATGCCGTTACAATTACAGCTAAAATTGGGGGTACAACAATAGCCTCTCTAAATTCTACAGCTACCGGTCAAGTTAACCAAACTGATGCCAATACCGCTACAACAGTAGCTACTGATAATATCATCGAATTGGACGAATTTTTTACCAACGGTCAGCAGGAAAAGTACAGAAAAAGCCTAGAATGCACAGGCACTAATGGTTTGATTGGTAATACCCTAACAGTAGGTGCAACTGATACAACTATTGTGTGTACAATCACTAATCAGTTTGATAACTCTATTATTACCGGCAATGTGTTTGAAGACAGTGGTATTGGCGGTGGTATTAGCGGTGTTACCGGAAACGATGGCATTCGTAATGGTACTGAAGCTGGAATTAAAGATGCTACGGTTAAACTTACCAACTGTTCAGATACTATATATCATAGTACCACGACTAATAGTAATGGCGACTATAGCCTTAATGCCTATCTAGCTCCCGTAGGTACAGTTTGTGTTGAAGAAACCAATGCCCCAGCTTTTACCCTATCTCCCAGCAATAATGTTGGAACAACCAATGGTACCATAATTAACCCAGATAAAATTCAATTCACCTTGAATGCTAACAATAATTACAGCGGAGTCAACTTTGGTGATCTAATGCCCAATGAATTTGTGGCAAATCATAGTAAATATGGAGTAGCAGGAAGTACTGTACAATATTCACACACCTTTATTGCCTACGGCGGAGGTTCCGTTACCTTTAGCACCAGTGGAACATCCACCCCGGCTAATCCCAACTGGACCGAAACATTATATCGAGATACCAATTGCAACGATACCCTAGATGCTGGCGACATCAATATCTCTGGCGTACCAATACCTTGGAATGTAGACACTAACGGCGGCGTAATTTGTCTTATATTATCGCAATTTATCCCCATAGATGCCAAAGCCGGAGTTGGCAAGACCAAAGGTGATGAGAACTTAGTAACCATACAGGCAAGCTATGATTATACCGGCACCAGTCCTTTAATCAATGCAGTTTTAACCGTTACCGATACTACCAGGTCATCCATGGATGACACTGGATTTAAATTATTCAAAGAAGTAGATAAAACTACAGCTAAACCAGGTGAAGTCTTAGTATATACAATAACTTATAGCAATACTGGGCGATATCCAGTATCGGACATCGTGATTTATGATGCCGTACCAGAATATACCACCTTAGAACAAATATGCTGTGTAACCTCTAAAGCCTGTCTAAATACGGTTAGGGCACTCCCCCTATTCATAACCAAATGTACTCCTACCTACACCAATACTGACGTTAAGTGGACCCTCCAAGGCAGCCTAACTCCGGGCGCAAGTGGAAAAGTAAAATATTCTGTAAAAATAAATGACTAACGCTAAACTGATAGTGTAAGCGGGAATAGCCGACAATCATTAATTTTTATAGTAAATCCCAAACAACGCAGAAACTCGGCATTTTCTGTTCAAGCTTCTGTGTATAGCATTTTTGGGGTGTGGCGAGGAAGTTACAATATTATATGACTAATTGTAACTACCTACCACATTACTCTGCCCTCTCCTTTGATCGGAAAGGATAAGCAGGGAAACTGCTATTAACCCCATCCCTGGCTTCTGGATTCCGGCAATCCATGCCGGAATGACGGTGTGAGGTCTATGCAGAGGGCCACAGGGTTGAGGTCTCTCTTACCCCCTCTCCATCAATGGAGAGGGGGCAGGGGGTGAGGTCCGGAGAGGGGCGGGAGTGAGGTAGGTGGTTACGACTAATTAACGACAATTACTACAGATGCGTAGTTATTTGCCGGGTTAGAATCCTTATTATCAGCTGCTGCCTTCACATTCACATCAATAGATCCTGTTTGATTGGCTCGCAAGTAAACGTAACGATTTCTTGATGCTCCGAGGTTAAGAGTTCCAAATTCACAGCGGACTATGGTGGTAGTGGGGATGCACTCACCGGGTCCTGATACCCAACTCATGCCAGCTGGGATGGGCAAGGTAACCGTAGTGTTTAAAGCCTGGGCAGTCCCATTATTCTTTACAATAAAGTTAAAACCCACTGCCCGTCCAAGTTTAGGTGTGCTGGAAACCGCATTAAACTTGGTAATAGCCAAATCTGCATTGCCAATATCCGAAGGCGGCGGCGCTGGTGGAACTACTGGTTTAGCGGTGATCATTAGCATTATTTGACTGCTATTATTGATCATATTATCATCGACGGTATCTGCTGCTGCGATTCCATTTAGAGTAATATTACCTTCTACAGCAGATTGCAAAGATACGCTACCGGTGCAATAACTTCCAGCGGTAAGATTACCACAATCACAGATTATATTTTGTTGTAGCAATGTGCAATTAGTGGGGCCTGAGATCCAGGACACACCGCTAGGTGTAGTAAGTGTAAACGCAGTATTAGCAGCGATATCAGGACCAATATTTTTAACTGCAAAATCTACACTAAATGTGGTATTAACCTCCGGAGTGGCATTATTTACTAGTAAATTTCCTAAAGAGATATCAGCATTAATTATTGGGGCTGGTTCAGGAATTGGATCTGGAACAACCGGTGGAGGAGTGGCTACCGCTCCATTTATTTCAGGCAAAGTTGCTTTTAAAACTTCAGTGGTAATAGTATGTTCACCGGCGTAGCTATTCCAACTGCGGTAAATACCAAAATTAGATTCATTGTAGGCAAACAGTTCGCGATTAATACCGAAGTAATCAAAAGCGGCATTAGCATCTATTAACCATTGCTTACCGTTAACATTTGTAATTTCATACTTTTCAAACACCACTCCATATTCACCAATATTAAAGGGTACGGTGAATTGATCGGTTGCAGGATTGTAAAATTCTGTTAAACCCTCTCCACTACGCAACTGTTGTTTAAATGTTTCTAAGTTACCAGTATACGGTTCGTTATTAGTATGGGAACCAGCCCATGACCACGGCTCATACCAGTGCACATCGTACAAGATATTGTTATCAGCTAAGCGGTACATCCCCGTATCTTTGGGATGAAATGATACTTCAACATCAATTAGGTGTTTACTATCAACGGTACGGATTTTGCTGATTAGAGTAGCTGCGTAATTAAACCAGTTATTAATATAGGGTTCGTTTATTAAATCATAGGCAATAATAGTTGCTTCATTGCGATAACGAGTGGCAATAGCCACCCATAGATCTTCCAGTCGTTTTTGTAAATCTGGTCTAGATCCAAAATTTTTAAACCCACTGGCACTTTGGTAGCCACCAGGTGGTACGTGCATATCTAGAATTAGACCTAAATTATTTTGTTTAGCCCATTGAATATGGCGGTCTAACACTGCCCAACCAGCATCTTTGTATACTCCAGGATTTTGATTATCCTCAAATAATGAGTAGGATAACATCAAGCGTACAGTATTGAAACCCAAAGCCTTTATTTCTGCATAAGATGCGGCATTAACGTTTTTATACCGAAAATTATCATAAGCAGTACCATCGTTACTGCCAGGATCATACTGATAGACATTTACGCCCTTAAGTGTAAAAGGTGTATTATTAGGTCCTTTAACTAGATGGTTGCCATAAGCCTGTACTAGTGCATCAGTATCCAAAATTGTTGGTGGTTGATAACCCACCTCATCAGTACTCAAGGGCCGCACATAGACATTGTCTACGTATACTAAATTTCCTTTACTACCGCTAATGCACAAGACAACAGTATCCGTTGCGATTAGATTAGGGGTGTAAATTCCATACATAGTGGTCCAACGATCCGTATAAGCCTTAGCATCATAGCTGGATTGATCTCCATCAAGCCATATGGGATTAGCACTGTTTATTATTAAACCCATAGTCAGATTTGCGGACGCAGCTGCCCATTGTCCTAAGCGTACCCTAGCTCCAAATTCATACATGGTACCATTCTTTAGTAGAGTAGGATCAAGATTATAGGTAGCCCCGTAAGGACACCAATCAAAATTCGAGTCTATAACCAATCCTTTGGCACTGGACTCTGCAGCTGTGGAATCCAAATACAAATTGGATTTGCTGCTCTCCCAATACAGTATATTTGTTGTAAATTCACCATCATTAATTAAATTGGTTTGAGCCATAGCATCAAAGCCACCTAATGCAATCAATGCAATGCTAAACCAAAGCATATTTTTGACATTTAATGTAAGCATCTTAAACTTCTCGTTGTATTATCAATAGCTATCTTATTTGCAATGCATCCACAATATAATGTAAAATACCGTGTAAGAAAGTGATGAAAATCTCAAAATAAGTTATTATAATGATTTTGGGTTAAATGATAAGTATTTTTGATTGATATTTAAATTAGAAATAGCATATTAATTCTATTTTATCAGATTAAAATTTCGTAACTACCTACCTCACCCCTGCCCCTCTCCACAAATGGATAGGGGGTGGTTATATGTCATTCCGGCTACGCAGTAAAATGGATCGCCGGAATCTATATACCATGGATGGGGTTAAGTGCCGAGTGCTGTGGTAGGCAGTACTATAATTTTATAGTTATTCAATTATAATATTTAATTATGGCTAAAGCATTCGCGCTATTGCAACTAGTTATGCTAAACTTGCACGCAATTTTTTAGCTGGGGGTTCAATTTGCGTTTGTCGGTATTTTGCTTGAATAATGACACGCCCCTAATATTGGAAGAGTGATAATGATGAATCCTGTTCCGTTTGTATTTTCCCCGGGCATGTATCGGAATGAGCGTGAGGTAGAAAGCAAATTTATTGTAAGTTACCTGTTGCCTATTCTGGGTTATGATCTTAGCATGTGGTGTCAAGAAATTAAACAGCATGAATTTCGTTTAGACTTTTTGGCCTATATAACTCATGAAGGTGTAAAAACACCGAAAATTATTATAGAAACTAAGCATCCTAATCAAAATTTGATACAAGGACGCTATCAGCTTAAAAGATACATGCTGGAGCTAAGTGTTGATTATGGAGTATTAACTAATGGGTATGAGCTGGTAATCTATCAGCGTGACAGTGCAACTAGTGTCGAAGAGATTTTTCGATGCCAAGTGCAAGATATAGATGATAATATAAAGAATATTTATAATATAATTGGCAGGCAACAAATAGCGATGACGAATAATATTAGCGACAATATTTTAGAGCCAACAAAGGAACCTCAGGAAATGAAAATACTTGCAGTGTTTCACAATAAAGGTGGAGTTGGAAAGACCACTACTACAGTTAATTTAGCGGATGCTATTGCTAGAACTGGGAAAAAAGTATTGATTATCGACATAGATAGTCAGGCGAATGCCACTTTTGCTACCGGATTAGTAAATTTTAGCGATAATTTAACTGACGATATCAAGGATAAATATGTATTTCATCTGTTACATTATCCTAAATCCTTTCCAATAGAGGAAGTGGCTAGAAAGGCTCGGTACAGTAATCAAGATATTGATGTGGTGCCAGCACATATTGATTTGATGAGTCAAGAAACTGCGCTCAACAAGTTAGGGTTTATTAATAATATTTTGTTGAACAAGCTAAAAAAATCTACTAAACCATATGATGTTGTGTTAATTGACACACCGCCATCGCTGAATTTATACGCTAGAATTAGTTTGCTTACCGCTGATTATTTACTGATACCATCAGATTTAAAAATCTTCGCTAATGCTGGACTATCCAATGTCAAGAATCTTATTGAGGAAACTAATTCAACTAGGGAAATGGATGGTTTGGATAGACCTCCAATTCAAGTAATAGGGATATTACCAACCAAAATCCTGACTAATCCACGCTATATTCAAAATCTAAAAAGTCAGCAGATCCCCAGAATAGAAAAAACCTATGGATTATCAGTTTTGCAAGATCTCGTAATTACGGAACGGGTTGATCTTGCTAGATGTTTAGATGGACATATCGAAATGGGAGAGCTGAATATTCCGGATCCTCAATCTATATTCGAATATAGTCCAACTTCACCAGCTGTCGCCGAATTTGAAAATCTAGCAAATTATGTTTTGCAACAAATGGGGTTATCAAAGTGAGACTCAATGAATTTTTAGTGCCTGTTTCTGACATTATTTGTAATGTTGCAAATCGATTTGATACCGAGCTGCTCCATCGTGCGGGTATGCTTATCAATGATATACAGGGTATCATAAATCCCCTGGTAGTACGTAGAATTGGTCAGGATAAGTATGAATTGATAGATGGTGTATTTGGATATTACGCAGCTGTAGAAGCAGAAAAAATTGATCCGATGCGTTGTGAACTTATCAATGCTTATATTGTAGAGAGGGATCAGGAACAGAACATAGCTAACCAACTAGAAATATTACAGAAATTTAGCCAGCCTGAATCAACAGTTTCTAATTCGCAGCCTACAACAGAGAGCGTGACTTCACCAGACGTTATCAATCAAATATTGGCGATCGTAACTCAACAAAGTAAGCAATTAGAGCAATTAACCCGGCAAGTAGCTAGTTTAAGTCAAATAATAACCAGCCAGCATGAAGAATTAGCCAAGATGCGGGGTAATATATCAAATACTGCAGTAGCTCCACCAACAAGATCCGAACCAAAATCTGTACTAGCAACAGAACCAGAATCTGTATTACCGGTGGCAGCCGAATCAGTGGTAGTTGTGTCAGAATCACAAGCCGTACTGCCAAGAATAACAGAACAACAAGTGCCTATAGCACCTAAACCTGAACCTGAACCTGAACCTGAGGCAGCAATATCAGAACTGATACAGCCTATTATACCCGAAGCAGCATTACCAGAAGAAAGACACCCTCCTATTATACTCGAATCAGAATCACCAGAGGGAAGACGTCTTCATGCACTAAATAGTATGAATAAAGAAGAATTAGCGTCATTTTTAACAAAGTTAAAAATTCAGAAGCCGATTAAGGATGCTCTGTGGGATGTAAGGAAGAAAGGACCATTTCAATCATTCCAAGCTATGCTTAAGATCAAGGGAGTAGGCCAGGCTACTGTGAAAAAAATCCAGCAAGCGTTGTAAGGACTAAGCTTAGCATATTAGTGGGTAATAACTAACTAGTATTGCACTTATGCTGATTATCTTGTGAATTGACTGTATAATAAGGAAAAATCATAATGCATAACGATCCAAATAGTTATCTTGCCAGCTTACAAGGACACGCGCAGGTACAGGGAAAGGCAGAATTTGCGACTCTAGTAGTCCAGTACGGCAGTGTGCTAGGGCAATTTCCCAAATTGCAGCAGGAAATTAAGGCTCTCCAGCAACAGGGCGATGGGGTGGATTATGAAAAATTAACCCAAAGCGTGCAGGCTAAATTGGAGCGCATTGCGAACTTTTTATTTCAAATTGATCAGCTTCCCCCAGAGTTAGCTAAATCAGGTGAAATGCAAAAGTTCATTAAGACTGCTAAGTCTAATATAAATTTAGCCATGGCGGATTCGTATTTGGCGCAATTTGTAACCATGTGTTCTGCTACATCGCAAACTATTCATGAAAATAGACAGTGGTCAGATATTAATGCGCTTATGACGGAATATCGTGGTGTACTAACACAATTGCCTAGATTGCAAAGAGAAATCAACGGCCTCATTAAGCAAAAAAAAGGTGCTGACAGTAGAGAGTTAATAGATAACATTCAACCTACACTTGAACAGGCAGCAGAGTTTTTATTACAGGTAAGAGATTTGCCTAGACGTGTAGCTCACTCGAGAGAAATGCGTAGCTTTATCAGTTCCGCTAAATCAAGTATCAGCTCGTCTAATGTGGATTCGTTGCTATCACAATTATTATCCATGCGTCCTTCTTTAGAACATAGTCTTGAACAAGAAAGTATTGAAAATAAACATAAAAAATTGTCAATAATATATAAAATATTTATCAACATATTTATCATATTATTTAAAATTGTTAGTAGTACAATTGTAATGCCGTTCAAATTCATTGGATTTGCGTTTCCTATACTGTTCAGAATTACCAAAATTGCTATTCCCGTACTGTTTAGATCAGTCGGTGGAGCAATAACTTGTGCAAGCGTAGCTTGGGTCTTTTCTCATTTTTTAATAACCCTCAATGTGAATGGTATTTTGTTTACGATAATTTTTATTGGAGGTATGTGCCTTAATGCGCTATATAATTATTTTGCTAAGAACAATAAAAACTGGTTTAGCTCCGTTTACGTTGGATTAACTGGATTCTTATTTTTAGAAACATGTATGGTTTTAATGATATTATCAACAAGTAATACATTTCACGCTGGAGATATAATCGCCTTGTCGAATATGATGGTCTTTTTAGGAGCAGTTTTTGGTGCATTTTTACATCGTCGGTGCTCGTTTTTTAACATTTTTATATTCTAGATAGATCGCGCAAATATTGCGTTCTTAAAGGTTAAATAGAGTATTCGGTCGCAACTTAATTAGGATTATTGGAAATCAATCTCTAGCCCGTCATGATCAACACTAATAACGACATCCCCTAATTCGTTTCGACTGGGCGATAAAAAATCTGTTAAGAAAATTAACAGGTGATTTTGTGGAAAAAATGTCCTTTACCTATTGAACAGCAATGGATAGCAAGTATCTAAGCTACTTAAACGCACACAAGGCAAATGTATGTCAGGAAAATTAAATAATTCACTCGATGAAGGTGGACTCAATACACTAGGGCCTTATCCAGAAAAGGATCAACCTGGAGATGACGGTACCAATCCGCCTATTTCCCCTATTGGCAAAATAATAGAACGCACCAAAACCGCAACCACAGCAGTTCTTACAGGAGCTCATCCGATGTCTACACAAACATTGGCTCATCAAATTGAATTACTAAATAGTTTAAAGCAATACCTCAGGGGGTTTCAGGAACGGCTTCAAGGTGTTGCCAATAACTATCAAACAAAGGTCGGTGAACTCCATGGAGCAGGTATGATGGACGAAGTCTACCGCAGCATTGAACAAGAACTTGTAGGGACTCAATCATTTATTGCTACACTTATTGAACGCATAGAACATAGTGACATTGCAAGAATTGAAAGGAACATCCGATCTTTGGAAGAAGCAATAGCACGTTTGCAAGCTATAGCCGATTCGCCATAATTTGAGCAAGAGAATAACTCATTTGCTGGATAAAGTGATCCCTCGCTCCACTAGGGAACAAGCAGTTTATAACAGAATGGCTATATGCAGTAATTATAAATAATCGCATTCCAAAAACTTATAAAATATGTTTATAAAATATGTATTTATATTAAAATAGTCTTTGGTAATTTTGCAACTGCTGCAACTAAACAAGATAGTTAGACATGACACCAGAACGTTTACTACAAGTACTGGTTGGTAAACTCGACCAACCAAATTTTCCCGCTTATATACCCTACAATTCTACTACTCCGTGGATTGTAGCACATGATGAAAATTCTGTTGCCATAGCCACCGAAGTATGTGAAGGAGTAACGTTACAGTTATTAAAACAACACCTCCCCAAACAAGCTAAACTCTATTTTTTTGAAGCCGCTCCCAGTCAAAATTTTAAGTATATCAAACGTATCCTCGCTGATGCCGAGCAGCAATGGGGTAAACAATTATTCACCGCTAACGAATGTATTAGTTATATAAAGCAATGCGAAGAATTGGTACGCCAACGCTTTACCCTATTAGCACAAAGCAAAGTTGCCGATATACACCAATATAATATTAACAGCGCCCGCGTAGAACCTATTATCTACCTAATGATTAGCGGTTTAGGTACTGATTTATCCGAACATCGCTTTTTACAACAACTAGATATGCTGGGTAAACAAGGCGGGGCTACTGGGATAGTATTATTACTATTACGTAACCGACAAGAAGAAACTGCTCCATACATTCCAGAATTACGCCGTAATCAATTGGCCGCTTTTTGGCAGTCTATGCAAACACAAGCCGTTGGGCTAGACTTGCAAGAATCAAATATACAACCTATTAATATTCCTAGCGAATTATGGCGATTATTGCAGCGTTTCAATATAAAACTTGGGTTGGGATCTTTATGCGATGAATTGACTAATGCATTATTAGAACAGATTAAACAACCAGAAGATAGTAGCGGCAACTATGATTTTCTGCATATTGCCATCGGTCATGTAGGTCACACCCCGGCTTATTTAAGCATGGGGGAAAAATCCAACGCATACCACGCCCTAATTGGTGGTGCAACCCGCACTGGAAAAACAACTTTAATCAATAATATTATTCTCAAAGCCTGCGAAGAATACCCCCCCCAAACAACTACAATTCTTCCTCATAGATTTCAAAAGCGGTATCAGTTTTTGGGAATATGAAGGATTAGGACATATAGCTTGTTTATATGCACCTAGCGAAGATAATTTTGCGGAAGTATTAGCTTGTTTGGAACAATTTGAACAACAAAGTAGTATTCGTTATAAGCAATTTAGGGAATTACACGTAACACGATTAATTGATTACAACAAACAAGCCTCAACACCCATCCCACGTTGTGTATTAATAGTAGACGAAGCCCAAAAACTCTTTGAAGGGCGTGATTATCAGCAAAAAGCAGACGTCACACGTATCCTTAGCAGTATTGCGCGCCAAGGAGCCGCCGCAGGAATACACATTATTCTAAGCACCCAATCATTCCAAAATGTAGCTTTAGAATCCGACGCCAAAGAACAGTTTCACCTTCGCATTGGTCTACGTCATGCCACATCCATGGGATGCCGTGCCCTAATGGGACGCGATAACGATGCAATGCTCGAACTAGAACCATACACGGCTATCTACAATAGCCACCAAGGCGAGACCCAACGGAATAAAGTAGTTGCTCTTGCCGATTTACCGAATTTTCATACTAGACTAAACACCCTTAAAGCTAAATATCCACAGACTACACAGCAAAAAACACCATCTACACAACAGCGCTCAACACAAGCAACTAAAAACAACTTTGCCAGCGGAGACGTAAGCGCAGAATGGTAATGTAGGAAATGGCATAAATTAGTTTCATATCCATAACATCAATATTTTAATAATTAAACTGCGTGATTCCTGTTTATAGTTTCAATAAAAATACCCAACATTTTATTAATGCTGCTGATCATGTATTCATCAAAATCTATTAATATCCTACCTTCTGTATATTGCAAAAATTTCCAATTACTTCCAGTTGTTATTATACCGAGAATATCTTGTTTATCAGTAGCTACCTACCTCACCCCAGATTCTCTCCATGAATGAAGAGAGGTTTTATACGTCATTCCGGCATGGATTGCCGGAATCCAAAAGCCAGGGGATGGGATTAAATAAGGCAGAGTGATGTGGTGGGTAGTTACCAATATTTCAGTTAATAAATAGCCAGGATCAACATGGAGGGATTATGGTTATGGATCCTAACGCAAGTTAGTTGACAGTTATTTAAAATACTTAGATTATGTGTT
>JXSN01000287.1 GCA_001276605.1 Achromatium sp. WMS2 | reverse complement strand
ATATATATATTTGTACAGTTTAACCAGACACTCAGTTAACGAACGATACCCTCGCTGTTCCAGATTGCCAATATTGTCAATTAGCCCTCGTCTCCTAATACTAGGCCTATTGTTGGTACCTTACAATCTTTTGTAAACAACTACCATGACCTTTTTACCCATTTCTGACAATCCAGCCACAGTATTTTGTGTAGTGGTGGACTTGCCGATGCCGCCTTTGCCGTAGATCGCGACCTTTCTCATGGAAACACTCCATTCAAACATGAAGAAACTTAGAAATAACCCTCACTAAGGAAGCACCGCTGTGCACCAGTTGCCTCACTGGTTTTGGGAGTCAACGCTCCGCGGTGGCTTGCAATCTATTACGATGCAAGAGGCGTGCCAAGTGTTTTATTATTTCATAATTACTTGTTATCCATGAAAATATATTGCGATGATTGCTGATTGAGCCATATCTAATTTTCGGAAAAGATTGTTAGTTGATAATGGCTACAAGATACAAAAAGAATAATGAATACAGAGTGTTACTTAGTGTAAAGGCCAACTTACAAAATTGTCAGGTAGTTGTTTACAAAAGATTGTAAGGTACCAACAATAGGCCTAGTATTAGGAGACGAGGGCTAATTGACAATATTGGCAATCTGGAACAGCGAGGGTATCGTTCGTTAACTGAGTGTCTGGTTAAACTGTAAAAATATATATATATCAAAGCTATGAGATCAAAACTTAAAAACACTTGGAAAACAAATGAAATTATATTTAGGTGGCATATAAATTGCATGTATTATTGTATATGTAACACGATGGATAGTTTTGTTATTGCCATGCATGTAAATATTAGTATGTTATTTGCTAATTTGCCAATAAGTTATGGTTTAAAGATATATGGGTTGAATACTCTCCAGGAATCTCCTAAAAATTCTCTTAAACTCTATTCTATTTAGGATATTTGAGAACATTTTAGCCATTAGTTCACGGCCATGATTATCGTTTTACGAAGTTTAATTTAAGATATTTGCCGATCTTAATGAAAAGTTATACCATCTATTGAAAATAATTTTAAATGGAACAGTCGGCCCGAAATCGAACATGCCGGTACAACTTGGGGGCTTCTGCAACCAAATTTCATACTTTAATAGATTAATAATACAATCATTTTATCCGAAATTAGTAATTATCTTTTAAGTAAAACATAACTTTTAATGTTGGTTAATTCAGCTACAGTGCATTTTATCTAGTTTTAAGCAGTAAATAGTCTATACTATTTACTATTAGCAAAAGAGTATTATTTGTGAATATACCACCCAAAATAGTACAGTGCGAAGTTTGCCATCATTTACACCGTGCCAGCATACTAAATACACTATATGTTGTGGCGCGAATTTTGAGCGGCAAGGCTGAGCAGAAGCAAATGCTCACAGCGGTACTTGATACCCTAGCCGAGGAATTGGGTATGGTACGGGGTACAGTATTGCTTTTATCTCTTGACGGTAGTGAATTATGTTTGGAAACGGCTCGCAGTCAACCGGATGATTCTCAAGCCAAAGTACGCTACCAAAAAGGCGAAGGTATTGTGGGCCAGGTCTTGCAAAGTGGGGTGCCTAGAATTGTCCCTTGCATTGCTAATGAACCACGGTTTCGCGATCGTATTCATCGGCGCAAAGAGGTTGGTGCCGATCGCTTCAGCTTTATTTGTGTGCCAATCCTAATTGACTCGGACATTATCGGTACCCTATCTGTAGATTTACTAGCAGAACATCAAGACGCGCTGATGGACGCCCAGCAAGTACTTTGTATCGTAGCGGGTATGCTCGCTAGCAATATGAAAGCGCGGCGCGAGGCCCAACAAGCTCAACAATTGTTGGAAGCAGAAAATGTGCGCTTACGAAGCGTGGTAGAACAACAATTCAGGCCTAAGAACATCATCGGTAATTCCAAGGCTATGCAGATTGTGTATCAGCATATTTATCAAGTTGCCAATTCTGATACAACTGTGTTAATCCGAGGTGAATCGGGTACGGGTAAAGAGATGGTTGCTTCCGCAATCCATTATAATGGTCCTCGTGCTCAGGGGCCTTTTATCAAAGTCAATTGTGCTGCGCTCAATGAACATTTAATAGAAAGCGAATTATTCGGACATGAGAAGGGGGCTTTTACTGGAGCTATGCGCAATCGCATAGGCCGGATTGAAGAGGCTAAGGGGGGAACTTTATTTTTAGATGAGATTGGAGAGTTTTCTC
>JXSN01000286.1 GCA_001276605.1 Achromatium sp. WMS2 | reverse complement strand
ACTATTTGGCTGTGGCCGATGATATGGTCGACTCTTATGGCTACGCGGTGTTCGCCGGAGCGTACGAGGAGGAGGGGGAAGGTGCGTTGACCTTCGGGTGGGACGTCGTTGGCGATGCCGAGGAGCAAGCCTAGGTAGCGTACTGGGTAGTTGTGGTCAGCGTATTTATAACCTGGTAGTTTGCCCGCAATGCAGTCGCCTAATTCTTGGGAGCTGATACGCACTATGCCTTCCATGGTGGCATGGGGGACAGCGTAGATTTCTTCGCCTAGCATGACTAGGAGAGCTTGGGTGATGGCGAGGGTGAAGGGGAGGCGGATCAAGAAGCTGGTACCGTATCCGAACTTGGAGCTTATTTCTAGGGAGCCGCCGATTTGCTTGACTTCGTTTACGGCTACGTCGGTGCCCACGCCGCGGCCTGATACTTGGGTGACCTTTTCAGCAGTGCTGAAACCTGGTTCAAGTATGAGTTGCATAAGGTCGTTGTCTTCCATATGGACGCCGGGTTTGAGGAGTTTATTTTCGATGGCGCGGTTGCGGATAGCTTGTAGGTTGAGGCCACCACCGTCGTCTTTGACTTCGATGAGGACTTCGTTACCTTCTCTGGAAATGATGATGGTGATTTTGCCGATTTCATTTTTGCCAGCTAGACGGCGTTTCTCTGGGGTTTCGATGCCATGGCCGACGGCGTTGCGGAGAATATGTTCGAGGGGGGCTACCATGCGTTCGAGGATATTGCGGTCCATTTCACCTTCGGCACCAACGACCTCAAGTTCAGCCTTTTTCCCCACTACGTTGGCGGTTTGGCGGATTAAAGTTTGGAAACGACGTACGGTTTGAGAGAATGGTACCATGCGGGTGCGGAGGAGTCCGTCTTGCAGATCATTGGAGATCCGGGCGTGTTGAATAAGCAAGGTTTCCATCTCTTTGTATTGTTCGCCTAGGAGACTTTTGATGTTGAGAAGGTCGTTGGCTGTTTCAGATAGGGTCCTGGATAATAGTTGGATGGTGGAGAAACGATCTAGCTCTAGGGGATCTAATTCACGCTTTTGCTTGTCTATTTCGTCATCTTGACTCATGCGTTCGTCAGGGGTATCTTCACCACGGCGGTGACGCATTTGGGCCTCAGTTTCGACGTTCATTTTTCTTAACTGTTCGTTAAGTCTGATTACAGTTTGGGTTAGTTCGTCGAGGTTAAATTTTAGATTGTTGTTATGTTGTTCGAGACGAGCACGGTATATGCCTATTTCGCCGGCATTGCTGATCATGCGGTTGAGTAGATCGGCCCGCACTCGCACTTGTTCTTTGGGGGGAGCAACACTTTTTTCGTTGGTGTCAGGACTGGGAGTTGGGACTGGCTCCGGTTTAATATCAACTGGTGGCGGTGGATTATTACCTGTTATTAGAGCGTGAGTGTACTCTAGCTCATTGATGAGGTTTTGAGCCCTAGTTACTGGGCTGCCGCGGCTGACTTGATCTACTTGTTCGGATAGACGTTCGGCACAGCGTTGGGCTAAGTTGAGAGTATTAGGATGTTTAGCACGTAGTTCTGGGGTTAATCCGTCTAATAAGGTTTCGAGTGTGTGGCTGAGGTCACCTATGGCATTGATGCTGGCGAGGCGGGCCCCCCCCCTTAAGGGTATGCAGGAAGCGTTTAATAGCACTGGGAAAGCTGGAATCTTGTGGGGCATTGATCCATTGATTGAGATGGGTTTCTAATTTTCCTAGGAGATCTTGAGCCTCCTCTAGGAATATGCTGTGCATCTCTGGATCTCCGGTCAGAGGTTCCGAAGACTCTGTTACTATCGTGGGTGCTGGTGGTGGCGCTGGTATTGACTCAGGAGTAGCATGGCCGGTGGCTAAAGCATGGACGCGTTCTATCTCGTTGAGGAGGGCTAAAGATTTGGGTATGGGTTGGTTGTGACCAAGGAAATCAACCTGTTCAGCTATACGGTCCATAGCACGTTGAGCTAGGGATACTAAGTTGGCGTTGGTAGTGATTAAATCTGGGGTAAGGCCGTCTAACAAGGTTTCTAGGGTGTGACTGAGATTACCTATGGAGTAAATTCCAGCCAATTTAGCGCCGCCTTTGAGAGTATGCAGGGTACGTTTAACGGATCCGAGCACATTTAATTTTTGGGGATTGGCGGTCCAGGTTTGGATATCATGCTCTAAATGTTCTAACAATACCTGGGCTTCCTCTAGGAATATATCACGCATCTCAGGTTCGCCGGCGGGGGGGGGGGGGGGGCC
>JXSN01000285.1 GCA_001276605.1 Achromatium sp. WMS2 | reverse complement strand
GCAATGCGTTCAGAGGAGAATTTGTCCTCCAAGTATACTACCGCAATTTGACCTGTTTCCGGCTGCCACTGAAAATTCTGCTTATCCACTTTAGTTTCTGGAAAAACCAATACCCCGCGTACATCCACACCAGGATGCTGTTCCCCATATAAGGATATTTTCGACATCAGGTTATACCTAATGCTGGGGTTAGGTTGGGCTTGGAATTCCACGACATACACCGGCCCAATGCCGTCACTGGGGGCAAACATAGCATCAATCCGGCGTTCACCACTTTTAAGCGTCGGCGCCGAAAATTGGTATTTATCGGACAGTTCGATGCCAGTAAGCGTGGTGAAGGCTTTAGGATCGGTGGCTAAAAATTGGTATATGGGCAAATCGGTCTTCATACTGGGTTATTCTAGCATGAACGATATGCATATTCAAGAGTACGTTGTGGGGACACTGGAGCATCCCCGGCGATGTTCCCACGCTGGAGCACTCATCCTTATACACATCTTTTTCGCCGCCTTGTGTAAGCAACTGACATAACTACCAGGTAATTTTGAATCGCCCACATAAAATCCAACAATTACTGTAATCCAATCCAAATCGGTTGAGGGCCGGGGAATCCATCGCGTTTGCGCCACAAAAATCCGCCGAGCTTGGCTAACATCATAATTATCACGCTCAACGGCGGAGGTTATTCGGGTGGCGGCTCGCACTTTTCTACAATATAAAGCGTTTGCCATTCCTCTTTGTCAAACAGCGCCTCGCAGTCAATATTCGGATATTCGCGTAGAAATGTGTATAAGGATGAGCGCTGGAGCATGGGAATGATCAAAACATGCGTGTGATTACACGACGCTAATCGCACCTACGGGCTAAGTTTTTAAGAGTAGCACAATACCCGACAACGCACCAGCACATTGCAATACATAAAGATACCATGTAATCACGGATTAACGCAATAATTCTTCTACCGATTGCGCATCAAAAATCTGCTCAGCCCATAATTCTAACTGCTCACTATCAGACGCATCAATGCGCTCCTTTGCCCACTCCGGCAGTGCGCCAAACCGCCGTGTAATTTGGCGCTTAAGTAATTCAGCCCTACCTTCGGCCCTACCTTCGGCTATTCCTGCGCTTCTACCACGTGCAAAGATATCTTTATAACCACGAGTTTTCTCTAGCGGAGTTAATGTTGGAAACATGGCAGCTATATCCTCAATAGTTAAATGTTTAAATCGTTCCAACAGCCAAAACTCTAAAATCTGCTTCAAGTTATCCTGAATTTCAACAGCAATATCACTATTATCTATATTGTGCCATAATTGTGGTGCTACTTGTTGCAATTCTTGATCTTCTAACACTAATGGTGCTAATACTGCTACAAATGGATCATTAGAATTCTCACGTAACAAAGTTGGAAGAAAATCACCTAAATAAATTTTCGTTAATTGTTCAAATGATTGGGCAATTTGTTTCGAACCTTTACTCCTTTTTGGGCTGGCACGTGGTACAATCATGATGCCAAGTACTTCTTGATCTGGATGATTTTCTCCATATAAGCCAACTTTAACCATCAAATTGTACCACGCAGCGCGTTTTTGCTGAGCTTGAAATTCGACCACATATACTGGTCCGGCATGACCATCTGGTTCAAATAATGCGTCGATGCGACGTTCTAAATTTTTCAAAGTTACAGATGCAAACCGGTATTGGCCTTGCACAATTATACCACCGGTTATTACCTGCAAGGCTCTGGTTCCCATCGCCAGATATTGATAAATACCAATGTCAGTTTGCATGGAGTTTTATCTCAAATTGCTTAGTGTAGATTAGCCCCTAGTTGCGCTTAGCATCGCGTGATCGCACGCAGGTTTTGATAATTCCCATACTCCAGAGTTCCAACAATAATATTGATCGTTCCCATGCTCCGGCGTGGGAACAATCAGGAACAGCATAAAGGATAAAAGTGATAAAGTTAAAATGGTTATACGTCCTGGCAACACCGCAGGCCCCCAACGTTGGAACCGTAGATAGGGTAGTACCCGTCACGGCTAGCAGTACGGATGCTCTTTGGGCTGCAGCCCCAAGCCCCACCACGCACAATCATGCCTTTACAATTGTTTTTATCTAGTATCAGTTTCAATTCCGAACCGTCGTATTTAAGGGTATAAACTGATCCAGTCCATTCATAAACATTTCCTAGCATATCATATAATCCAAAATGATTGGGCTTTTTCTCGCCCACGGGATGAGTTTTAACGCCT
>JXSN01000284.1 GCA_001276605.1 Achromatium sp. WMS2 | reverse complement strand
GCCAAAGAGTCGCGTACAGCCGCGTCGTCATCCACTATATAAACATTAAAATTAGTATTTTGAATATTAGTCATTGGAATACCCAGGTATCATTAAGCTAAATTTACCATTCTTACCTGCCGTAACAGTAAGGGATCCACCATGGGCCTCTATGATATCCTTACTAATTGCCAGCCCTAATCCCATTCCTGTAGTTTTATTGCTAAAAAATGGTTTAAATATTTGATCTTGAATATTAATTGGTACACCAGGACCACTATCTTGAATATAAAAAATTGCCCCACCATTTTCTAGTTTATTCACAGTAACTGCAACTTTCCGCTTTTTAGTGGGAAGTGTTGATACAGCATCGAAAGCATTATGTATTAAATTACGTAGGATTAATTCTATTTGAATGCGATCCACAAGCAATGGAGGAGTATCCCAACCTGGACCAACTTGAAAATCCACTACATTGTCTGTATTAAATTTAGCACCTAAGCCTCTGATCTTTTCCATTAAAGTATTTACAGTTACTGGTTCCAAATGAGTAGTGCCGGTACGGAATAAATCTCGTAGTCTACCAACTACTTCCGCCGCACGCTTGGATTCATTGGCTATCTTATCCATAATGGTTTGGATTTCAGCTGTTGGAATAGTATTTTCATGACGCTGTAGAATAATCTGACACACCTTGCTATAATTAGTCAAGGCAGCAAGGGGTTGGTTAATTTCGTGGGCAATGGCCCCCGCCATTTCGCCAGCAGCTGCTAGACGTAAAGATTGATCTAAACCACGCACTGCCTGCTCTCGTTCCTCGATAGCCCGTTGCCACTCGTCTACTATAACCCCTAAAAACAAACCAGTGAGGGTCAAAGCAATAACCAAAGCCTGTAATTCTATCAATGCCACCATCTGGATTGCTCCACCATGGGCACCTAATACCACACCAATCTGGATTACTACCGAGGCCATAGCTGTACCTGGTAATCCACCACGTAGAGCTACCCAGATTAAGGGCAAAAATGGTAGATAAAAAAACTTGGATGGATCGCTACCAAACCATTCGAATACCAGTAATACGGTTGCGGCCATAACAATAAATTGGGTAATTACCTCAGGATTTTTGAATAACTCAATTAAACGACTACGCTCACTTTTCTCAACAACGACCAAGAGAGGCGGAGTTACTACTAAAATACCTACTACATCTCCCAGCCAAAATTGAAACATAGCCTCTAAAAGGTGTTCGCTAGGAAAAAAATCATAAAACCATAAAATGCCAATATATAATATTGATATTAGCGCAATACCAAAGGTTGGAACTAACACGAAGATCCATAACCTACGAATATCATGTAACCGCATATCAGAACGAAACAGTCGTCTTAATGCCGCGGCAATAGCAGCATAACCAGTGGCTAGAACAATTGAAGTTAAGGCCGTAACTAAAATACCGCCTGGAGCCTGCCGGATAATAATATCGGCAAAAAAGATGGTTAAAAACAGTATAGGGGTGTAACATACCCCATCTAACATCATCCAAATTATGCTAAGTGCCGGTGGTGGATTCCAGGGTGTGATATTAAATGAATCCAAAGGATGGATATAACTAGCCCAATCCAAAATTACGTAACAAATAGAAAACAATAAAGCATCTCGCAATTGAATATCGAGCATACGTGGTGAATTAAACATTCCGAACCTACCATGGGAAAAAATAACGATCGGATCGAGCCAACGAGATTGCGCCCGTTAGCCAGGTAGGGTATGCATCGCGTACCTTTTCTGTACTATATTCCGTCATTCCGGCATGGATTGCCGGAATCCAGAAGCCAGGGATGGTGACACATCCATTGATGGTAGCCAGGTAGGGTATGCATCGCGTACCTTTTCTATACTATATTCCGTCATTCCGGCATGGATTGCCGGAATCCAGAAGCCAGGGATGGTAACATAAAATTTACTCACCCCCTCTTGCTATTCTCAAAAAAATCCTTTATCCTAGGAAAAGGCGTTTCTTTGAATATCTAATATACCAACACTAATATGCCAAACCAATAGAGGATAGGTATATTCTTACCATGGTAAGAAGTTGGGTTTGTTGTGTTACCATCCCTGGTATCTTTAACCCCCTCTCCATCAATGGAGAGGGGGCAGGGGGTGAGGTCTATGCAGGTGGTGTAAATCTATATTTGGCGGGATTCACTGCGTTTCTCCCGCCCTACGGGTAAAAATGGCCCTCACCCCGTCATTCCGGCATGGATTGCCGGAATCCAGAAGCC
>JXSN01000283.1 GCA_001276605.1 Achromatium sp. WMS2 | reverse complement strand
AAACGTGGAAAAACTTTTCACCCTGGCCCCCGGTGCCGATCCTAATGCCATTCAACTGACGGTAGCTGGTGGTAATTTGGCGATCAATGCTTCTGGAAGCCTAGAAGTGTCCCACGCTGATCAACCTATAATTTCTTTTACCCCGCCCGTAGCCTGGCAAGTGAATGCGGATGGTTCTCAACAACCTGTGGCGGTTACTTATCGCTTAGTAGCTACTTCCCCAGACCAATACGGTTTTAGCCTGGCTAGTTATGATCCCCAACGCCCGGTGTTTATTGACCCATTATTGCAATCTACATATCTAGGCGGCTCTGGTGGTGATTACATATACGCCATAGCCGTAACTAATGATGCGGTGTATGTGGCGGGTAATACCACTTCTACCGACTTTCCCGGAACTAGCGCTGGGGCCCAGCCGAATTATGGTGGTGGCAGCAACGACATATTTTATGCTGGCGATGGGATGGTAGCCAAATTAAATCTAGGTCTGACCTCTCTCCTACAAAGTAGTTATTTAGGCGGCACTGATTCTGATCGCATCTCGGCCATGGCCGTAACTAGTGATGCAGTGTATGTGGCGGGTTTAACCTTTTCTACTGATTTTCCGGGAACTAGCGGTGGGGCCCAGCCGAATCCTGGTGGCGGCAGCGACGGCATGGTGGCCAAATTAAATCTGGGTCTGACTTCTATCCTACAAAGTAGTTATTTAGGCAGCTATAATTGGGAACAAATCTATGCCATGGCCGTAACTAGTGCTGCGGTATATGTGGCTGGTTGGACCGATTCTACCAATTTTCCCGGAACTAGCGCTGGGGCCCAGCCAATTTATGGTGACCGCTACGACGGCATGGTGGCCAAATTAAATCTGGGTTTGACCTCTATCCTGCAGAGTAGTTATTTAGGTGGCACTGATGATGATTATATCCGGGCCATGGCCGTGACTAGCGACGCGGTGTATGTGGCTGGTTGGACCGATTCTACCAATTTTCCAGGAACGAGCGGTGGGGCCCAGCCGAATAATAGCGGCGGCAACGACGGCATAGTGGCCAAATTAAATCTGGGTCTGACCTCTATCCTACAAAGTAGTTATTTAGGCGGTACTAGTGGTGATTCAATCTGGGCCATGGCCGTAACTAGTGCTGCGGTGTATGTGGCTGGTTACACCGATTCTACCAATTTTCCAGGAACTAGCGCTGGGGCGCAGCCGAATTATGGTGGAGGCTATGAAGACGGCATGGTGGCCAAATTAAATCTGGGTCTGACCTCTATCCTACAAAGTAGTTATTTAGGCGGCACTGGTTATGATTCCATCTATGCCATGGTCGTAACCAGCGCTGCAGTGTATGTGGCTGGTGGCACCGGTTCTATTGATGTTCCGGGAACTAGCGGTGGGGCGCAGCCGAATAGTAGCGGCGGCTACGACGGCATGGTGGCCACATTAAATCTGGGTCTGACCTCTGTCCTGCAAAGTAGTTATTTAGGTGGCACTGGTTATGATTCCATCTATGCCATGGTCGTAACCAGCGCTGCAGTGTATGTGGCTGGTTATACCGAGTCTACTGGTTTTCCGGGAACTGGCGGTGGGGCGCAGCCGGATTATAGTGGCGGCCAGGACGGATTTGTGAGTATGTTATCCACAGACTTGGCAGGGCCCCGATTGGAGGTATTGAAAACCGGCACCGGCAGTGGCACAGTCACCAGCGCCCCCGCGGGAATTGATTGTGGCAGCGATTGTAGCGAAACCTATGGCGGCGGCACCGCAGTAACCCTCACCGCTACTGCGGCCAGTGGTTCAATATTCAGCGGCTGGTCTGGTGGCAGCTGCACTGGAACTGGTAGTTGCACAGTAACCTTAGCTGCAAACACCACAGTTACTGCTAATTTCATCTCCATGTATGGTTATACTCTGACGGTCAATCAAACCGGCACCGGCAGTGGCGCAGTCACCAGCGCTCCCACTGGCATCAACTGTGGTAGCGATTGTACTGAAGTATATACCAACAATACTCCGATAACCCTCACCGCCACTGCGGCAAGTGGATCAGTATTTGCCGGCTGGTCTGGTGGCAGCTGCACTGGAACTGGTAGTTGAGAACCATCCGCATTCACTTGCCAGGCTACGGGCGGGGTAAAAGAAATTATAGGTTGATCAGCGTGGGACACTTCTAGGCTTCCAGAAGCATTGATCGCCAAATTACCACCAGCTACCGTCAGTTGAATGGCATTAGGATCGGCACCGGGGGCCAGGGTGAAAAGTTTTTCCACGTTT
>JXSN01000282.1 GCA_001276605.1 Achromatium sp. WMS2 | reverse complement strand
ATGTGGAATTCCAGAAATACCAATGGCTAAATTCTGGTTATTTTGATTCTCAATTGTAAATATGTGTGGCTGTTGAGATGGTCGGTGAATAATAATTTTGTCGTAATACAAATATATATTGACGAACGGACGATATTGAGAACGTCGAATATAAATCGGTTTATAGCTTAATTTTTTATTCTTGGCCAAGAGGGATGTAAGCTCAGTAGTCCACTTGATATCGCGTTTAACGTGTGAATCTACATTAAAATCAGTGGTTAGATATTTACGCAAGCGGCGGCGTTCTGACTCATAAAATTTAACGAAATAATCAGTTTTTACCTGAACTTCACTTACGGAACGCCCATAAACCCAATCGTCACGGCTGGTAAGTACTCCTAGAGAATATAGTTTAAAAATTGCCTCCGCGTGCTTGCCATTTTTTACCTCTCTACTGGCTACTGGTAGCCAGGTACTCCAGTCTTCATGGGGTTGATTTAACCACTCCCCATTGGGGCCGGGGGTAATGCGCGTAAACTCTCCTTTACGAGACAGCTTGGATAAAGTGTGATATCGCAACCAACGACGTTTTTCAAGGGCTGGGAGAAAATCATCTAAATTTAAATAGTAAACAGTACCATTACTACTTGACATCAATTTGTGTGTACGCACTAGGAAAACAATGGCTACTCCGGTCTGAATTCCAAATATATTATGTTTAGTACCGGAAATTTTAGGATTTTTTCGAACATCACTCATCAGGTCTACAATCCATATTTCTTGGAATTCATTAACTACAGTTTTACGAAAACCGTCAGCTTGACGCGAATCCAGATATGATCTATTGGTAATAAAAGAGACAACTCCATAATCCCCAATGCGGTCAGAGGCCCAACGGAAAAATCGCACATACGGGTCATATAACTTGGTTTTTTGGGCAGTACTGGCGGCAACATAGGTATCCTTTATTCTCCGGTCTACTTCAGGTGCTGGCTCGTTTTTATTGTCGTCATTTTCGTTACGCTGATTGGCATTATACGGAGGATTTCCCAATATAACTGGAATTTTACGTTCATTTTGGCGTTGAATGCGCTCCCTATTTTCAGCAGTTACACTCCCGAACATATCACCTTGAATGCCAGCATTATTATTTTGCTGTGGTATATAATTTGGTTCAAACCACCAGTTATGTAGGGTGTTAAGTAGACAAGCTCCGGTAAATTCCTGCCATTGTTCAGTGATCTCGTAATATGCTTGTTCAACATTTAAACAGGCAATGTAATATGGTAAAATTGAGATTTCATTGGCATGAACTTCGGTGGCAAATTTGGCTTTCAGAGCTTTCTTATCCCCACGCCAATAATCAATCAAATCCACAATAAAGGTTCCGGTACCCATACATGGATCCAAAATATCCAAGCCTGGGTCAGATAAGTGTTTGTTAAAATGGATTTGAGTTAGCCAATCGCAACCTTCGATAATAAACCGGACTGCTTCTTTGGGGGTGTAGACCACTCCCAATTTGTCCGCATCTTTGGGATTATAGGCGGTATAAAAATCCTCATACACTTGTTTGAGGAAATCCTGTTTTTCTTGATGATTAACAGTGGCTGCAGCAGCATGCCGAATAGCTG
Organism: Achromatium sp. WMS2; assembly: GCA_001276605.1. Lineage (GTDB taxonomy): Bacteria > Pseudomonadota > Gammaproteobacteria > Chromatiales > Chromatiaceae > WMS2. The sequence continues at coordinate 671 of JXSN01000282.1, read as the reverse complement.
CAAAATATGGTTCTAAGCGTTTTAGAAGAGTGTGGCGAGTTTGTTTACGGAAAAATAGACGCTCCAAATTGCCTATGGCCACGGCCACGTGATTGTCAGTTTGGAGACGACTATCTGGGAATACGGCTCGAAATATTTGATCAGTGAGAATGTGCTGAATTAGCATTTCATCAATCTGATGTATAGTTATATTATCCCCCATAGATTTTTGACATAGGCGTAAAAATTCTAGAGATTGGTCTTGAAATTCTTGATTATCCTGATGGGCTATAGCTAATAAATCTGTTAATGCCGCAGCAACTTTGGGAATTTCTTGAGCAAATTTTTCTTTAGCATGTCGAAATTGTTCGACTATGGGAATTTCATATTCAAAAAAGCATGTGAGCAAGCGCTGCAGTTGCTCAGGATTGCTCAAAGTACAACGCAATACTTGCTGTCCATTTTGGATCAGAATTGCGGTGCTGGTATCTTCAAAAATTATATTATCTGTAGGATAACCTTTGGATATTTTTAGTTCTATTTCACGTTCAAGGTTATCTTTTTCATCTTTAGCTTCCCACCAGCCGTGTACTAAACGCACCCGATCGATGAGGGCACCATCTGCACGTAAAGTAGTCCCTTGGGGTGATGGAAACGGGTATTCTGTATATAAAATTAGCTCGTGTTCTTCA
>JXSN01000281.1 GCA_001276605.1 Achromatium sp. WMS2 | reverse complement strand
CAATTAGGCGATGGAGTGGTACGTTGTATCGCGATGGGATCTACTGATGGTCTCCGGCGCGGACTAACTGTAACCAGCACTGGAGCCCCGATTATGGTCCCAGTTGGTACCGAAACCCTGGGCCGTATCATGAATGTCCTAGGCGAACCGATAGATGAACGCGGTCCCATCGGTGAAAAAAAGCGTCAACCTATTCACCGCGCTGCCCCCACCTTTGCGGATCAGTCCGCAACTACCGAAATTTTAGAAACTGGCATCAAGGTTATCGATCTCATTATGCCTATAGCCAAAGGCGGTAAAGTGGGATTATTCGGTGGCGCCGGGGTGGGTAAAACAGTTACCTTAATGGAGTTGATTCGCAATATTGCGGTAGAACACTCTGGATTTTCCGTATTTACTGGTGTAGGCGAACGTACTCGGGAAGGCAACGACTTTTATTACGAAATGCAAGAGGGTAACGTTTTAGACAAAGTAGCCTTGGTCTACGGTCAAATGAATGAACCGCCTGGTAATCGCCTACGCGTTGCCTTAACCGGTCTTACCATGGCTGAACATTTTCGGGATGAAGGCCGGGATGTGTTGCTGTTTGTCGACAATATCTACCGTTACACCCTAGCCGGTACTGAGGTATCAGCACTGTTAGGGCGTATGCCATCCGCAGTGGGATATCAACCCACATTAGCTGAAGAAATGGGTGCTTTGCAGGAGCGTATTGCCTCCACTAAGACTGGATCCATTTCCTCGTTCCAGGCTGTGTACGTTCCAGCTGACGACCTTACCGATCCTTCGCCTGCGACCACCTTTGCGCACTTAGATGCCACTTTGGTGCTATCACGGCAGATCGCCGAACTGGGTATTTATCCAGCGGTAGATCCTTTAGATTCCACCTCGCGTATTTTGGATCCCAATGTGGTAGGTCAGGAGCATTATGACACTGCGCGGGCGGTACAAGGGGCGTTACAGCGCTACAAGGAGCTTAAAGACATCATTGCCATTTTGGGTATGGATGAATTGTCCGATGCGGATAAGATGGCAGTAAATCGGGCCCGTCGTCTACAACGCTTTCTCTCGCAACCGTTTTTCGTAGCTGAGGTATTTAGCGGTGCCCCCGGCAAATATGTATCCCTAAAAGATACAGTTGCCGGTTTCAAAGCGATAGTAAACGGTGAATATGATCATTTGCCGGAACAGGCCTTCTATATGGTAGGCTCCATCGATGAGGCGGTAGCCAAGGCTGAAACGCTGGCTAGCAAGGCGACAGCCAAGGCTTAGCGCATAATTCTTGAACACTTTTAGGCACGTATAGCTTGCTGGTCTCAATGTTTGCGTAAGTTTCCACCGTAAATATAGGTGGAAACTACACGGTTGGCATGGTTGAGTGTTAAGGTTGGTTATACTGCAAAGTTAAGATAAGGAGACCCCCTCATGGCTATGACCATGCATGTGGACATAGTCAGTGCCGAAGGTTCGATTCACTCCGGTGCTGCTGAAATGATTTATGCCACAGCTGTAATGGGTGAGATTGGTATTGCGCCACGCCATAGTCCGCTTATTAGTCGACTCCAGCCTGGTGATGTGCGTGTCGATCTGGGTAATGGGAATATGGAGCATTTTTATGTTTCAGGTGGTATTATAGAGGTACAGCCACACGTAGTAACCATTCTGGCGGATACTGCTCTGCGTGCCCGTGATCTAGATGAGGCTGCGGCCTTGGAGGCTAAGCGGCGGGCTGAAGATGCGATATCCAATAAAGTTGCTCAATATGAGTATGCTAAGGCTCAATCCGAGTTGCTAGAGGCTGTAGCCCAGTTGCGTACCATTGATAGGTTGCGACGTCAGTATTAATCAAATCATTGGGGCGGGAGGTGCTTAAGCGCTATTCCTGCCTAATCTGCCCTTTACTCATGCTATCATAATTCAGCATGAAAACCGATTTGCCCATATACCAATTTTTAGCCACCGATCCGAAGGCTTTCACCACGCTTACTGGCATCGAACTGTCCGATAAATACCAATTTTCGGCACCGACGCTTAAAAGTGGTGAACGCCGGATTGATGCCATGTTTGCCCCCAGTGACGGCGTTGGGCCAGTGTATGTTGTGGAATTCCAAGCCCAACCTAACCCCAGTATTAGGTATAACCTGATGTCGAAAATATCCTTATATGGGGAACAGCATCCTGGTGTGGATGTACGCGGGGTATTAGTTTTTCCAGAAACTAAAGTGGATAAGCAGAATTTTCAGTGGCAGCCGGAAACAGGTCAAATTGCGGTAGTATACTTGGAGGACAAATTCTCCTCTGAACGCATTGC
>JXSN01000280.1 GCA_001276605.1 Achromatium sp. WMS2 | reverse complement strand
CTAGCATTGGTCCCAAACTTAGGCATATGGTCAGCAAAAAATAATACATTATCACTTTATAATCCCCCGCAATTTTTAAGATTGCTATCTGGGTTTACCTAAAAAATCAATATATCTAGAAGCATATCCAATAACTACGTAGTTGGCTAACGACAGCAGAAAGGCGTCTTTGTGGATATTTAAGGCACTGATCGTCTATAAATCTGAGCGTTGAGTCATCAAACCTTAAGCTATAGGCATCAATGATACCTTTGACATAAGCGGTTAACACATGAGCATCTTGAGTATTCCCCGCAAGCATCCCCGCATCGAATACTAAGTCGCGATTATCACGTTGTATGTTCCAGGAGGTACAGCTAAAATCAAAGGGGTCTTGACGCCTAACTGCACTACGGGGTACGCTACTATATTCAGGAGGCCTGGCATACTCTGGGCCTTGTCTATCGACAGGATCACCACCGCCATTTTCGTAGTAGGTGGAAGTGCCATCACGGTGTTGTACAACCGTCTTCCCGGGGCCGCTGACATTATCAGACTTACCAACGGCTCCATTGACAATTATCTCGCCAGCACTAACCGTGATTGCAATGGGTAAAATAAGCAATGCAGATAAGTACAACATAACTTTTTTCACTAAAATTCTCCACAAAACATAAATGTTAACCGCTACGTCGTAAGGTAAAAAAATTCTGACAACGGTTAATATGGTTATTTATTGGCCTACCGCGGCGGAAATACTCTGCGTTAAACACTCCGACTGCTGCACCACCTAAATCGCACGCAGCAGTCGCACACTCCAACAGGAATTTTATTGGCGCGGTTCCTTTGTCTCATTGGTAGTAAATTTCAACTGCGGAATCACAGTCTCGGTCTGGATCGTCGTACACTATAACATCACTAGCGCAGGCCACTGCGGACAGAGCCAGAATAACTGCAGCAACCACCCATAGATTTTTCATAATTACCTCTGGGTACTACAATAAGTATCAAGCTTTTATATACTATACAAATTCTTTAGCTTCTTAACGAATAACCCAGTTAATCCCCTCAATAGAGGCGTAATTAACCTATTTTTTCGATAACACCGCATCAGATAGCGTCTGCTTCTTATCGTTTTTACAACTACTGTATATGCGGTTTAGGGCTATTCGATTAAATACAATATGTTGAGAATCCATCAAACCTCGCACATATGCAGCTAACGAAATAGCTTCGGCTACATTGCCTTGCAATTTACCATCCTTGTATTGTAAGGCACCGCTATTCCATTGCTTATTCCAGTCGGAACATAGCAACGAGTGTAAGACTACACTGCTCTTGCTACCTTTCTGTGGGCCTTTTTTGGGAACGCAACTCTCCTTGCCGTTAACCACTCGACACTCAAAATATTTAGACGGTCCGTGAGTATACTGCACTACTACGTTACCGGGGCCAGAAATTTTATCTGCGCGCCCGGTGACAACTCCGCCGATGCTAACTTGACCAGCATCAACTGCTATAGAACCTGCACATAAACCAATGGCTAAACATACACCAAATATCTTCAAGCTAGCATACTCCAAAAAAGCCTTAAGTCTTAACCTTAACTTTATGTTTCATATAAAGCTTGCTACCAGACCCAAAGCCATTTTTGGCTGTTGCCGATGATTACCGCAAGTGGTTCCTGTGGATTTCTAGAACACTGTTCATCCGCATACCGGACGGCTGCCTCATCAAACTGCATACCATTGGCGTCACTCACCCCCTTAACGTATACGGCTAAGGCATAAGATTCATTGGTATTACCAGTGAGTCCGTTAGTGCCAAAACTTAAAGTCTGATTATTGCGCAGACTATTCCAATAACCGCAGTTAAAGTCAGAACTTCTGTTAAGTCCCTTGTTGAAACGCGGGGTATTTGAGCGTTCGACATTACCGGCGCCGCTCCGGTAGGCAGCATGGCTGTTAGGATGTTGTGTAATAACACCAGGACCATTGATATTATCGGCCCGTTCCACGGTGCCATTGATAACTAACTGACCGGAATAAGCAACAGGTACAGCAGTCAAAACCGCTATTGTCGATAGGCAACCTAGAATCAGCTTTTTCATTGTAATTTCTCCGATAGCACGATCTTTGCCGTCCTGAATACCATGCTATCAAAATCAGGCCTAAATATCCACAAAGACGCCTTTCTGCTGTCGTTAGCCAACTACGTAGTTATTGGATATGCTTCTAGATATATTGATTTTTTAGGTAAACCCAGATAGCAATCTTAAAAATTGCGGGGGATTATAAAGTGATAATGTATTATTTTTTGCTGACCATATGCCTAAGTTTGGGACCAATGCTAG
>JXSN01000279.1 GCA_001276605.1 Achromatium sp. WMS2 | reverse complement strand
TCCATGCATGGGTTGTTCAGAACCAGAATTTTGGGATAATGGTGGTTTGTATCAAGCAGTATCTGTACCAATTGGTGATATTGCAAATACTGCCAGATATGCATTAGGGTTAGGAGCTGTTGCTGGAACAGCGCTCGGAGTTGTGAATAATATCGTTAAAAATAAGGCTATTCAGGAGCTTGAAACTATCTCAGTACAGGAATTGCGTAAAAGGATTTAACGGTGAGCGAATCCTATTTATTAATTTTTGTGCGTGGTCCATTATTCCATATATCCTTATTCATATTTGTTATTGGGGTAATGGTTAGATTGTTTGAAATAGGGTTATTGCGACGCAAACCAGATTTATCTGTAAAGCGTAAGCCTGCATGGCGCGGCGGGATACGCACGATGTTTAGTCGCTTTGTACCTGATGCTGGTATTTGGGCCAAATCGGCCTTAATCGTAATTGTAGGCTACATGTTTCACATTGGATTTTTTTTAGTACTGTTATTCTTTGCGCCGCATATACTAGTATTTCACAATTTATTTGGATTTAGTTGGATAGCACTACCTACTCAGATAATAGATGCGGCTTCAGTATTAACAATGTTGGCACTTGTAATATTGTTAATTTATCGCATTCGTGACCCAGTGCGCTGTTCCAGCAACAGCTCCTAACCCTAATGCATATCTGGCAGTATTTGCAATATCACCAATTGGTACAGATACTGCTTGATACAAACCACCATTATCCCAAAATTCTGGTTCTGAACAACCCATGCATGGATATCCGGATTCAATAGGAAAACTAGTTCCAGAGTACCACTTTACTGTAGCACAAGCATTATATGTGATTGGACCTTTACATCCCAACTTATACAAACACCAACCTTGTTTAGCACCTGCGTCAGCAAAATCTTCTGCAAATAATCCCCGGTCATAAAAAGGTCTACGATAACAGCGATCATGAATGCTCTGACTAAAAAAGGACTTCGGACGCCCCAAACTATCTAATTCAGGTGGTTCCGAAAAAGCTATTAAGTAGGCCAGTACCCCAACAATGACAGTTGGTATTGGCGAACATCCCGGAATTTTTATGATCGTTTTATCTGGAATTATTTGACTAATATCAACAGCACCAGTTGGGTTAGGTTGAGCACGAGGCAATCCTCCCGTAACGGCACAGGAACCCACAGCTATGATATGTGCTGCTTTACTAGCCAACCTAAGGAGTATATCTTTGCTGGCAACACCTGCAATAGTGCTAAATCCAGAATTAGCCATGGGAATAGAGCCCGCCACTACCAGGATGTAACGTCCAGCATAAACGTCCAACGTGGCCAGCTTAGCTTGTTCGGCGTGCAATCCGGCGGCAGCCTGCAAGTATTCATGATAATTTAATGCAATTGACTCCAGTATTAATTGTTCTAATGTTGGTGAAGTAGAGTGGATAAAAGCCTCAGTACAACCACCGCAACTCTGAAATGACAACCAAATAACCACAGGTTTAACAACCTGTTCAAGAGCGGCAGCGAGACGTGGTGACATGGCACCTGGCAAGGCCATACACGCTGCCAATGCCGTGCAATATTGCAAAAAATCTCGCCTAGAAATACCATAACTTTGTAATTTAATGCTAATAGCGTCATTAGCTAAAACTGTAGGTTCCATCTCCAATCACTTTAAGCCTTATGCTGTATTGAATGTTAGCGCTGAGCCCCATTATTTTAGAAGCAATAATTACACAATTAGATGGCAAATACCCGTAAATACTAAATTGTACACTTACAGCTAAACTGGCGATTAATATGCAAAAATACAAAATTAGCCGGAATTGGATTATAATAATTGTGAGTGATGCGCAATGAGATACCCCCCGCTTGAAGGCCATTATATATCTATAACATAAAAAATAATAATTTTATTTTATTCTTATTTGATAAACATTCATCATTACCGAATTATCATCTCAATTCTAAATCCGTCATATTTACTTGTTAATAATGTAGTTTTATGCAAATCTAAGCTAGCGTTGCCAGACACTGAAGATTTAAAATCCGTGATAACAAATGGGCTGTTAATAGGAAATTCATCGTTATCGATAGGGTATTTGCAAGGTACTAGACATTCCATGTCAACAAAACTAAACTTTAGTTGCAATACAACTTTTTAATAAAAATTCAAATATTATTATATGGGAAACAATTAATGCTAATTTATTGTTATATCTATTTTAAAAATTAAAAATTTTTATGTAATAGCCTAATTAATACTTCCATTTTATCGCATTGATTGTGTAATATTAATGACGGTGCAAAGTTTGGTTCCAAGGATAAGCCAGTTGGAACCAACTTAACTT
>JXSN01000278.1 GCA_001276605.1 Achromatium sp. WMS2 | reverse complement strand
GGGCTATAGCACAACCGTTACGGGTGGCGATTACCGGGCGCGCCGCTTCACCAGGTCTGGACATAGTGTTATTTTTAGTTGGTAAATCCAACTGTTTGCGGCGAATTAAACGGGCGATAGCCTTTGTTGGTAGTATATCATAAAACCGTGATGCCGCATACCAATTACTGCGTAAGCACTAGAGATTGCGGATTAAATACTGGTATTACACAGTATAAGCTAGAACTGTACACTAGAACAGCATGAAATTTAGGCTAAGCGCCACATGGGTAGCATGATTGTGAGCAATAATAATAACAGGATAAAATAACGCTCGTTCCAAATTCGTGTTACCTCGTTAGGACCAGTTTGTGGTATCTGGGAACGTGCCGCGGCTTGTAAAATTGCCTCCGAATCCTGCTGTCGATAATTGGCCTCCAAATAAAAGCCTGAGCCGGCCGCGGCCAAGCGGGTAAGTTCGGCTGCATTCAAAGTCGAAAGTACTGGTTGGCCCCGTTGATCTAACACCTTTCCGCCATCCTTAGCCGGCACTGGCCCACCTGCACTGGTTCCAATCCCCAAAGCTAGCAAGCGTACTTGCTGGCGTTCTAAACTGCGTATTTTATCTGCCACCCCAGGTTCATCAAAATCACCATCAGAGATTACCAATATGGTACGGGCACTGTTAGGTGCTAACCCCTGGAGTAAAATTTCCGCCCGCTCCAAAGCGGCCAACAGCCGGCTCCCCTGTAATTCTATCAAATCAGTATCAATATTTGGTAACACATTACGCAAGGTAGTCATATCCTCAGTAAGTGGAGTTATTACGTGTGGTACCGAGGCAAAGGCAATCAAACCAATGCGTGCCACCTGGTTCAAAGTGATAATATCTTGCACCTCCTGTTTAGCCCGTCCCAAACGATTTGGTGACACATCAGTTACTAGCATGGAGCGAGAAATATCTAATAAAATTAATAAATTATTCCCAGGATGAAACAAGTGCACCTCGGTATAATCCCAGCGTGGACCTGCCATAGCCGCAATAGCCAAGGTCCACAACGATGTCCACCTAGCAAATTGCCGCCATCTTTCCTTAGAATTTAACTCCCGCGTTCCAGTTAAATGTGGCAACAAATGCCTATCCGCATATAAATACAGCGGACTATGGCCAGCTCGTTGCACACTGCGTTTCAGCCACCATATTACTGGAATAATTACCAATAAACCCAATAACCACCAGGGCTGGGCAAAATGTAAACCAGATTCGGACACAAGCGACCTACCTTGCCACAAAGCGAGTATGCGCCTTGGGAAACAGCCCTAACCATAACAAGGTTAAGATGGCTATTCCCAGAGGCCAACGATACAGGGGAGTGGGTAACAGCGCTGTACGCGTCTCAGCCTTAGTGCGCTCTAATTCATCAATTTTAGAATAAATTTTATCCAAGGCTGAGGTATCAGTAGCTCGAAAATACGCCCCGTGACTAATACCTGCAATACGCTTCAGCATCGTCTCATCTATGGTCAAATCCGTACGATAGCGAATTTTAACCACACCATCTTGGGGATCACGTTCTCGAATGGGTATTTGGGCCTCCTTGCTGCCAACCCCAATTACGTAAATTCTAACCCCAAACATTGCTGCTAAACCCGCAGCCTCTAGTGGGGGTACCAGGCCATGGGTACTATCACCGTCAGCCATCAAAATCATTATGCGCGAGGCCTTAGGTCTTTCACGCAATTTTTTCACACCTAAGGCAATAGCATCACCCAAGGCCGTACCGCTACCGGCAATACCAGGTTCCAAACTGGCCAATAATTGTCGCACTGCCTCACGATCCACAGTCAAAGGTGAAAGTACAAAGGCTTGATTACCAAAGATTATTAAGCCAATGCGATCTCCAACGCGCTTATTTATAAAGCGCTCCATAACACCTTTTACCACTTGCATCCGTGTCACCTGAGTTCCGGACACGGTAAAATCTAGGGCCTCCATAGAATGCGAGTCGTCGATTGCCAGCATCAAATCATAGCCCAAAGATTGCACTTCAGTATGTGGCGTCAACCATTGTGGCCACATCAAGGCTAGCACTACAGCGATCCAAGTAAGCCATAATAACAGTGGGTATAACCAGTTAGCTAAATTGCGGCGCGGTGCTAGAGCTTGTAAACTAAGTAGCCACTGGGATCCTTTCGGATCTAGCCCCGTTACAGCATGCCCGATTTTAGGTTCTGAAGCATCTTTAGCCTTTATAGCGATTGGCCACAACCAACGTACCAGTAATGGTACTAAGAGCAATAATCCCATCCAGGGCCAGCGAAATTCACACATTAATCTCTTTAGAACTTTTATAACATTTAGAGTTGC
>JXSN01000029.1 GCA_001276605.1 Achromatium sp. WMS2 | reverse complement strand
GTTCTCGGCCAATTTGGATAGGGCTGTTTCCAGCGCCTTGCCACCTAGCATGGCTGCACCCAGAGAGTTAACTTCGGGCACTACTAGTGTTAATTCGCAGTTTTTACCGCGGGCACGCAGGGCTTGGGCAATGTTGGCAGTAGCCTGTAGCACAGCAGCTGATTCTACTCCGGTACCAGACACTAAGAGTGGTCGTTCCGCATTCAATAGAGCGGTAGCAATTTCTTGGGCTTGGGTCGCAAGTTCTGGTTTGAGGTCAGTAACAGCCGGGGCCTGAGGATCGATAGCATTGGCTACGGCAAAACCGAGACGGGCTATATCTTCAGCAGTAGCGCAATAGGTGCCTTTAGCCACATCTTGGAGCCGGGTTGGCGCGAAACTGGCTATAAATACTGGATACTTAGCATCATTGGCAATACTCTTGACTGCTTCCGCATGCCATGGTGGAATACCCTTGTTTGCGGCTAATTTACGGGCGATGGCTTTGCTAGCTTGCCTTATGGCTAGGGATATCCGGGGGGCGGTCTGTGTGACATCTTCACCCAAGATAAACACGGCATCCGCGTCTTCCATTTCTCGCAAACTGGGGGTACGCGCTCCGGAGGTTTGCAGAATGTCCAGGACCTGCTGGGTTAGGGCTAGCTCAGTGGCGTTCATGCCGCTGTAAAAATTATCAGTGCCGACTAATTCCCGCAGTTGAAAATTGGCTTCCAGGCTGGCACGTGGGGAACCGATGCCAATGATACGTTGGGCTTCGCGTAATTGTGTTGTAACCCCTGTGATAGCAGCTTCTGGGGTAACAGTTTGTAATTCTTGACCATTACGCAGTTGTGGTTGCCGTGGACGGTCTTGAGCATTGACGTAGCCATAACCAAAACGACCGCGATCACAGAGGAAATAGTGGTTTACTGCACCATTATAACGATTTTCAACGCGCCGTATTTCACCATAACGTTCGCCGGGGCTGATGTTGCAACCGACAGCACATTGTTGACAGACGCTAGGTGCAAACAGCATATCCCATTTGCGGTTGTAACGGTCAGAATGAGTCTTATCTGTAAATACGCCGGTGGGGCATACCTCAACTAGGTTTCCAGAAAATTCGTTTTCCAGTACGCCGTCGGTAATACGACCAAAATACACATGGTTATGTGAACCAAAGACCCCGAAGTTGCGGCCGTCAGCGTAGTCTTGATAGTAGCGTACGCAGCGATAACAGGCTATGCAGCGATTGGGTTCGTGTTTTATAAACGATCCCAAATATTGGCTGTTGTGGGTACGTTTGGCAAAGCGATAGCGACGTTTGCTATGGCCACTCATGACGGTCATGTCTTGAAGGTGGCAATGCCCACCCTCTTCGCATACAGGACAGTCATGGGGGTGATTAGTCATCATAAATTCGATGATTCCAGCCCGAAATGCTTTGGCTTCGGCATCATCGACTGATATCCAGGTGTTATTAGCAGCTGGAGTACGACAGGACATTACTAAGCGTCCTTTTTTGTCATCAGGGCCGTTAAATTGTTTAACAGCACATTGACGACATGCGCCCACGCTGCCTAGAGCGGGGTGCCAACAAAAATAAGGAATATCTATGCCGAGGGACAAACATGCTTGTAGCAAGTTGTCTGCATCATCGACCTGATATTCTTTGCCGTCTACATGAATAGTTGCCATTGTTTTGTATTAGTCTCGCTACACACTAGGAGCGCTGCAAAACTGTTCCCAATTATCAATCGTATAACGATAAAGTCTGATTGGCACTGGGATTCTTGGAGCATTTTTTAGTAAATGCTCCAAAAAGCGCAATTGCTTGTCCTGCGGTTCTAAATAGCAGTAGGTAGTTGAAGTTAACTCTTAGCTATGATCTGCCTAGGTTTTGGCTATGCCTTGTTCAAATTCAGCGCGAAAATACTTTAATGCACTTTGCAGGGGCTCCATCGCGCCAGGGGCCAATGCACAAAACGTATATCCAGGGCTTAGCAATTTAGTGGTTCGCTCCAACATCTCAATGTCGCCTGGTTGACCCTTACCTTGTTCTAAGGCCTGTAAGGTTTTTACCGTCCAGGGTAGGCCATCCCGGCAGGGTGTACACCAGCCACAGGATTCACGGGCGAAAAATTCTTCAATGTTGCGCAACACGGTTATGATGCCTGGTTTTTGGTCCACAACAGTTATTATGCCAGTTCCCATACGGCTACCTAGTTTGCCTATGCTGTCAAAATCCATAGGGGTGTCTAGGTGTTCTGGCAGCAGAAAATCTGTGGATACACCACCTGGCAACCAGGCTTTTAATTCGTAGCCGTCTTGCATGCCACCTGCATGTTGCTCGAGAATTTCCCGGGCGGTAGTTCCCATAGGCAATTCCCATAACCCAGGTTTGTTGGCGCGCCCACAAACTCCAAATAGCTTGGTACCGGCATCGGTACTTTTACCTTGGGATAGTTGTTTGTACCAGTCGGCGCCGCGTAACAGGATATGCGGTACATTGCATAGGGTTTCGACATTGTTTACTATGGTGGGACGACCCCATAAACCGGCTACCTGGGGAAATGGTGGCCGGGCTCGAGGGTTGGCACGCCGCCCTTCTAGGGAGTTGATAAGTGCCGTTTCTTCACCACAAATGTAGCGCCCGGCTCCAGTATGCAGTACTAGTTCAAAATCCCAACCGCTGCCGAGGATATTTTTACCTAAATAGCCAGCTTCTTTGGCGGCAGTCAGAGCCTTCTGCATGCGTTCTGCGGCTAATACGTATTCACCACGCAAAAACAGATAGCCATTACAGGCTTGAATGGCGTAAGCGGCTAAGATCATGCCTTCTATGAGCTGATGGGGGGCTTGTTCCATCAACAGCCGATCTTTATAGGTGCTGGGCTCCATTTCATCGGCATTGCACAGTAGGTAGCGTTTGGGGGCATTAGGGTCAAATGCTGGCATCAGCTCCCATTTCACCCCGGCCGGAAAGCCACCACCACCGCGACCCCGCAATCCAGCTGCTTTGATCAATTTTACAATATCAGCTGGTGCGGTATTGTTTAGGATCTGCCTTACAGCAGCATAACCGTCATTGGCTTCGTAGAGCTTAATATCGGAGGCGCTGTCATCAGCGCGCAACCGCCATGTTAGTGGGTGTGTATCAGCGCTGGCTACAGTCATTTGTATTGCTCCAGCAGTTGCACCATTTTTTCTGCGTCGAGGTGACTATGCGTGTTGCCATCTACCATAATAGATGGGCCTTTGTCGCAATTGCCAAGACAGCAAGTTGGTAGCAGGGTAAAACGACCATCTTGGGTAGTTTGGCCGTAATCAATGTTAAGCTGGCGTTTTATTGCATCTAAAACGCTTTCATAGCCCATCAACATGCAAGTGAGACTATCACAAACTTTGATGACATGCCGGCCTACGGGGCGGCGATAAATAAGGCTATAAAAGGTAGCAACGCCTTCGAGGTCTACGGGGGTAATACCGAGCACGGCAGCAATGGCATATATGGCACCATCTGATACCCAGCCACGATGCTTTTGCACTATTTTTAGGGCTTCTATTGCGGCGGCCCTTGGGTCTTCATAGTGCGACATTTCATGCTCGATTTCCGCACGCTCTTCTGATGACAGCACGAATTCTTCGGCTGTGGCACCATCTGGTTGAATCACTGTGGATTGGTTAGCGGTCGACATCGGCCATCACGAAATCAATGCTCGCCAAGTAGGCGATGAAGTCAGGGATCATGCTGCCGCGAATCACTGCGGGGATTTGCTGCAGATGGGCGAAACTCGGTGTCCGAATACGGGTGCGATAACTCATGGCACCGCCGTCCGAGGTTATGTAGTAGCTATTGATGCCTTTGGTGCCTTCAATCAGATGACTGGTTTCACCGACTGGCATTTGTGGTCCCCAGGATACACTCAGGAAGTGAGTAATCATGGTTTCTATGTCTTTGAGGGTACGCTCTTTGGGAGGGGGGGTGGTAAGATGGTGGTCAGCTTTGTATGGACCTTCAGGCATGTTTTCTAGGCATTGCTTGATAATTCGCACGCTTTGGCGCATTTCTTCTAGGCGTACCATGCCGCGATCGTAGGCGTCGCCGTTGTGACCGATGGGTACTTCAAATTCAAAATTTTCGTAGCCGGAATAGGGGCGGGCTTTGCGCAAGTCATAATTCAGACCAGTGGCTCTCAGACCGGGGCCTGTAACTCCCCATTCTAGGGCTTGCTCGGTGTTATATTGGGCAACATTAATGGTACGGGCCTTGAGTATGCTGTTGAGCATGGCGGCTTTTTCGTACTCATCTAGCCGTGGTGGTAGCCATTCTACAAATTCGCGGACTAATTTTTCCCAACCTCTGGGTAGATCTTGGGCTATGCCGCCGATGCGGTACCAGGCTGGGTGCATACGAAAACCGGTGATGGCTTCGATGACATCGTAGGCCTTTTGGCGATCGGTGAACATGAAGAAGATGGGGGTCATTCCACCTACGTCTACGATGTAGGTTCCAAGGAATAGGAGGTGGGAGGTAATGCGGAAAAATTCACCTAGCATGACCCGGGCGACTTGGGCCCGGGGTGGTACTTGAATACCAGCCATTTTTTCCAGAGCGATGAGATATGGCAGGTTGTTCATAACCCCACCGAGGTAGTCAATACGGTCGGTGTAGGGAATATAACTGTGCCAGGTTTGGCGTTCTGCTATTTTCTCGGCTCCGCGATGGTGGTAGCCTATGTCTGGGACGCAGTCTACGATTTCTTCACCATCTAGTTGTAATACTACTCGGAACGCGCCGTGGGCTGAAGGGTGGTTAGGTCCTAGGTTTAGGAACATGAAATCCGCATCTTCGGACTGCCGTTGCATGCCCCACTCTTCTGGGTTAAACCTTAGGGCTTCCTGGTCTGCGTCCTGGCGGATTTTGGTTAGTACAAAGGGGTCGAATTCAGTAGCGCGTCCGGGGTAGTCTTTGCGTAAAGGGTGACCTTGCCAGTTGCGCGGGAGGAGGATACGCTGTAATAGGGGATGGCCGTCAAAGGTTATCCCAAACATGTCCCACACTTCGCGCTCATACCAATTGGCGTTGGGCCAGATGGGTATAGACGTGGGTAATGTCAGACTATCAGCATTTAAGGCAACTTTGATGCGAATATCACTGTTGCGTTCTATGGATAGTAGGTGATAAAAAACTGTAAAATCGGAGCTGGGTAGGCCTTCTCGCCTGGTACGCAAGCGTTCATCCATGGCACTCAGGTCAAGCAGGAGTACGTATGGACGTGGTAATTGACGTAAGTAACGGAGGACTTCAATAAGCTTTGAGCGTTGGACCCACAGGGTTGGTACAGAATCGAATGTGGGTTGAAACACAAAAGCATCGCTACCGAAATGCGCGTGGAGTTCGCGCACTACTTCATACTCGGCACCGGCCGTAGTATTAATGGTGGTTGCGCTTGCAATCATTAATTAATCGCCGCTATGGTTGTACATGGGTGGGGTGCGGTGGTTATATTTGGTCTGGAGTACGCAAAGTTGTTACTTTGATACGTTCTGCCTGTTTTATATCTCTTTGAGCTGGCATTTCGGGACGGTACAGGCCTTGATCGCCTACAACCCAGGAGAGTGGTCTGCGTTCTTTGCCGATGGAGTTTTGCAGTAACATTAGGGCTTCAAAAAAGGCTTCGGGACGCGGTGGGCAGCCAGCAACATAGACGTCTACAGGTAGGAATTTGTCTACGCCTTGGACCACTGAGTACACGTCGTACATACCACCTGAATTGGCACAAGATCCCATACAAATTACCCATTTGGGTTCTAGCATTTGTTCGTATAGGCGCTGGACTACTGGGGCCATTTTTATGAAGACGGTACCTGCTACGACCATTAAATCGGCCTGTCGGGGTGAGGCGCGGATTACTTCAGATCCAAATCTAGCAATATCGTGTGGTGGTGTAAAGGAGGTGGCCATTTCGACGTAACAACAGGATATTCCGAAGTTATATGGCCATACTGAGTTTTTGCGGCCCCAGTTTACCGCTGAGTGCAACATATCTTCTAGTTTGCCAAAGAGTACGTTGCGGTGTACTTGGCTTTCGGCAGGATCTACGGTGGTTCTCTGCCCTTGTGGGTATTGTTCAAAAGTGGCGTTGGGATCTATACGTGATAGCGTGTATTTCATCCACTGATCCTTAATGTGCGTCAGAGGTGGTTGGGGTTGCGGCCTCTTTTAGGCGTCGTTGCCTACGACCTTCGGGGGCCCAATCCAATACACCTATGCGGACGATGTAGACTAGTCCAACTAGTAGTATGGCGATGAAGATGAATGCTTCGATGAAGCCGGTCCAGCCTGTTTCACGGATGGATACCGCCCAGGCGTATAGGAACAATGCTTCAACGTCAAAGATTACAAACATCATGGTAATAAGGTAGAATTTGGCGGAGAGCCGTAGCTCAGCGCTGCCCTGCGGTACAACTCCTGATTCAAAGGCTTCAGTTTTGGCAGGGCCTATGGAACGTCCACCTAAGAAGTATGCTGCTCCGACCATGAATATACAAATGGCAAATACAGCTATTACGTAGACGGCAAACGACCAGTTGTGGGCAGTTGCTAATGCCGATGGCATAATTTTATTCCAGATTGAGGGAATCCTAAAACTAGATGGTAACTGTCAGGATAAGAATTAGTCAATAATTCGATAATAATTCTGAATATTTCAGGTTTTTTGTATGTACTTTGATTTTTAAATATTTAAGTATTATATATTTTTCTATAATATATTAAATAATATCAATTATTTTTATTTTTTTGTCTACGCCGTATATATCAATATTGTAAATTAAATCAATTAATACTAAAACGTTGTTATGGGATGGATTGGGTAATTTATAGCAAGGCTATACGGAATATAGGTTCGTAGGGTGCAATAACCAACGGGCATTGCACCATTTGGGATTTACTCGTCCCTGGCTTCTGGATTCCGGCAATCCATGCCGGAATGACGGAATATAGATTCGACCCGATCCTGGCTTTGTAATCATTGTATGGTTGTTTAGCCCGGTAGGGTACGCATTGCGTACCTTTTCAGGCTGTTCAGCCCGGTAGGGTACGCATTGCGTACCTTTTCAGGCTGTTCAGTCGCAACAGTGAAAAAATCAGGACCACCCGGAGTATAGAAACGACGAAAATACGACATAGCGGATCATTTAGTTATTGTCTGCATCATGGTAAGGTACGCGATGCGTACCCTACCTGGTTACCTGGCTTTCACTATTGATAACAATGGTGTTGAAATCCAGATTGTGCAGATTGTAAATGGTAACTATAACGTACGCCGCGTGCGGTAAGTACTGTAGATTCGATTAGCATTGTTTTAATCGCACGCACGTTATGCGTTCACACTAAAACGCTGTTATGGGATGGATTGGGTAATCTATGGCAAGGCTATACGGAATATAGATTCTTAGGGTGCAATAACCAACTGGCATTGCACCATTTGGGATTTACTCGTCCCTGGCTTCTGGATTCCGGCAATCCATGCCGGAATGACGGAATATAGGTTCGTAAGGTGCAATAACCAACGGGTATTGCACAAAATGTTATTCAAAATTAGATTGTGTAGGGCGGGAGAGTGATAACGAATCCCGCCAGACGTGGTGTAAATCTATAAATGGCGGGATTCACTGCGTTTCTCCCGCCCTACGGTGCTGGATTCCGGCAATCCATGCCGGAATGACGTATAGCCAACCCCTATCTATTTATAGAGAGGAATCGATTGATTTGCAAGGTGTTTTATTGAATTTATCTGAATTTTTAGGTAGTTAATTCAGATAAGAGCGGGAGACAAGCAGCGCTTCATCAAACATAGATGAGCGCGCTGGTTAGAGGGATTTTGACGAGATCAACCGCTATGATAGAGTCGATGCCAAAACTTTATTCCTTATTTGAGGATAAGGCGGGCATTGCGGGGCTGCACTGGACGGTTGTTGGGATGACCCATAACGCGTTCGAATGCCTCGATTTGGCTCTTAGAGGCGATGGAGGGGTGCTTTAGTACTAGCCAACGAACACCTTCTGAGCAAGGTGGGGTAGTCAGAGAGCCGCTGAAGCGGTAATAGTCAAGATTTTTAGGTAGCAAATTCCTAGCACTCACGGCAGCTGGTAGGTCTGCCTTTTCACCGTCAGCATTCTCTGGCATATGGGCCCAAGCCTTTTGTAATTCGGCGTTGGCATGGCGACCTTCCCGATACATTAAGGCAATTACCGCTAGATTGCCATCTTTGTCGGCATGGACGAAGTGGGCTTCCATGGGAAAAGATTTGCCCTCAATGGTGTTTTCGCTGGGGGCATGGAAGTGAAATTGTTTCAGCTCAAAATCTACGCCGTCGATGGTGAGGGTGCTACCTGGCTCATAAACCACCTGGATGGTATGGCCATTGTTTAGGATTTTGGTTCCACCACCTGACTTATAGTGTAGTCTCATTGGTGGTAGTTTGGCATCAACCATACCGCTAAGGTCGGTAGGAGATTGGTTTTTACCGATGGAGCAGGCGATGTTTTTTTCATCCAACTCACCCCAATGGTCTGGGCCGGTGTCGCCGCTGTAGCCCCAGTGGGCATCTCCATGGCCTGCAAAGCTGGCGCCTGAAATTGAGAGTCCGGCTACGAGTAGTGGGATACCAATAAATTTACGAATCATTCTATAACCTCGGGTTCTGAGCGGTCTATGCCACTGTGTTATCTTGGGTAAAAAGCTCTAGTCCTCTTGACATGCTATCACTATGCATCCAGAAATACAATTTGTAAATTCTGAATTACTTATTGTCTATATAAGTTATCGGTAACTACCTACCCCTGACTCTTCTCCAGGACCTCACCCCCTGCCCCTCTCCATTGATGGCGAGGGGTGATACGTCACCTCACCCCATCATTCAGGGTACTACCTGGCTACCTGGCTTTCCAGGACCTCACCCCCGGCCCCCTCTCCATTGATGGCGAGGGGTGATACGTCACCTCACCCCATCATTCAGGGTACGCAATGCGTACCCTACCTGGCTCCAGGACCTCACCCCCTGCCCCTCTCCATTGATGGCGAGGGGTGATACGTCACCTCACCCCATCATTCAGGGTACTACCTGGCTCCAGGACCTCACCCCCTGCCCCTCTCCATTGATGGCGAGGGGTGATACGTCACCTCACCCCATCATTCAGTAGGGTACGCAATGCGTACCCTACCTGGCTACCTGGCTCCAGGACCTCACCCCCTGCCCCTCTCCATTGCTGGCGAGGAGTGATACGTCATCTCACCCCGTCATTCCGGCATGGAGTGCCGGAATCCAGAGGCCAGGGATGGCTACATTAATAATCACTAAACAACCTCCAGCCGCCTAGAAGGTAAAAATAGATCAGGAAGCTGTAATTTGTCATAAGGCTAAAAAAAGCGGTGCGCACTATCCAGGATGGAGTTTTCGTATTTATACTCCGGTATGTTGTTTTTCCTACCAAGGCAAAAATCCCAAGGATTATACTAGAGGCTATAAACATATTTACAGTATAAATTAAACCATTCCATATATCAGATATAGATGCGACAATGCTTCCCGCTGCTATGGAGGCTAAGCATAAACCTACAATCCATGGTAGTGGTCCCTTCATATTCTTCTTAAAAATAATACCTGATGTTAACACCGCAACTATTATAAACACCCATACTCCCAAAAATTCCGCTCCCGGAGGCCCGCCCGTCAAATATATGGCCAAATCTAAGGCTAAACCTCCTACCAGACCTCCTGCCACACCTCCTGCCAAACCTAAACCTGCTGCCAAACTTGCTGCCAAACCTGCGGCTAAACCTACTGCCAAAATTCCCACCCAAAACACGACCGAACCTACGCTCCAATCTACTGCGAATCGCATGACCTCACCTAAGAAAAGACCTACGCTACCACCTAAATGCAAACCTACGGCCAACCCCCCGGCCAAACCTCCGGCCCAAACTATGGCCAAACCGCCTGCCAAACCTGCTACCAAAAATCCTACCAAAGTTCCTGCAGACTCTCGTACATTATATCCATATCCTGCCACCTTTGCTACCAAATCTGCTGTAAAACCGCCTGCCAAAACTGCTACCCAAGCTCCTGCCAAAGCTATTCCCAAACCTGCTACTAAACCTGCTGTCCGAACTGCTGCCAAACTTGCTGTCCAATCTCCAAACAATACAACTTTCTCCGGCCGGCGGTGTACATAATCGTAAAAACCCAACACTAACCCAAACGCAATTATTGCTAGGGTTATTCTTCCCCCACGATCAGGAGTATTCCTCCCAGGCAACAAACCTAGGTCTAAGGCGAAATTCAGAATCCAGAATGGCAGCAACACTAAAAAAATACCTAGCCACTTAGCTACTTTACCGTCCGTATCCGGATAATTATCCAAGGTTTGTGGCATCACCAAAGCTGCCCACATGAAACGCAAATAATCCAGCGGATTCCAAGGCGATAATTTGCGGGGTACATGCTGCGGTTGTGCTGCTGGTTCAGCTTCACGTTGAGACTCTACAACTTCCGGTTCTTTTTGACGTTTAGCAGCAGCTTCTTGAGCCTGCAACTTAGCCTCTTTATCCGCCAAGGCAGCCATTTTCTGCTTAATTTGGGCTTGCTGAGTATTCAATTCTGCCTGTTGCTGAGCAAGATCAGCAGTTTGCTGCTTATACCTGGCCTCTTGAGTGGCAAGTTCCTTGAGTTTAACAGTAACCTCTTGTTCCCGATTCTGTAACGCTTGTTGTTGCTGGGTAAGTGCAGCCAACTGCTTATTCAGATCAGCTGCTTGGTGTTGTAATGCCTCTTCTTGGGTAGCTAACATTCGGGTTTTTGCTACCAATTCCTGCATCTTAGTTGTATACTCTGTAGTATCTGGACTAATTGTGGGTGGATTAGGCAGCTGCGCTAATACCTCTTGAAAATTTAACAGGCGGTGGCCGGGTTTAGCAGGATCTATAGAATCTTGCAGGCAATGATTGATTAACTTTACTAGATTATGCTGCATATCAACGCGTTGCCAATCAAACAACGTTGGTTGCGGATTTTGAAATAGAGTAAAGCATAAAAGACGGCCAAAGGCATATACATCTGACCAGGGCCCAATAACCTGCATGGCCTTCCATTGCTCTGGGGCCGCATATTCCAAGGTACCGGCTACACTTTGCGCCCAAATGGAGTGATTGCTAAGACCAATTTTAACATTAGTAACAGCCAGACCAAAATCGATCAATTGAATCTGCCACTGATTCTGCTCTGTGCGAACTAACAGATTATCTGGCTTTAAATCCCGATGCAAAATACCCCGTTGATGTACCGCTAATAAAGCTGCCGCCAACAAACAGGCTAAATCGGTGGCCTGTTCTAAACTCAAGGCACCATGTTGAGTGACGTATTGAGTTAAGGAAGTGCCTACAAAATAATCCATCACCAAATAAGGCCGCTGCCGACGCCTAGTATCTGCATAGCCACGACTCCGAATTCTAATAATCGCAGGATGGTTAATTTGCCATAATGCCTCTACTTCTTTGAAAATCTCAGCCGTTCCTAATCCCAATGCCCTATTATCTAAAGCTTTCACTACCACCTGTAGACCCTGTACGAGGCGATCAGTGCAGAGAAATGAGACCCCAAAACCACCAGCCCCCAGGATTTTTTGCAACGCATATTCATCCATCGGACAGGGCGCAAAGCTATCAGCATCCAAAGCAATAGCGGCCTGTAACTCCTGTAAGCCTTCGTCCCAAGCTGCTGCACCCTGTTCCAATAAGGCCCGATAAGCATTATAATGCGCCTCGGCCGCGGTTGCTTCCATACCAGCCTGTTGGGCAAGTTGCGCTGCCTCTTGGAAATAGCTTTGAGCGGAGGTAAACTCACCAGTAGCCATGGCTAAACGCCCTATGGCATCTAAAACCTCTGGCGTACGTTCGGCAGCAGTCATGGTTGCCAAACGGGCTTTGCTTTCCTCCAACAAATGCAGATTGGGTGTACTACGTAATACCGATGACAAGCGAGCTGATACAGCACCACGCCGCGCCTCTTCATTGGGTAAGCGTTCTAAAATTGTGCGGATTAAGCTGATAATGACCGTTTGACCCGAAAACAGTCCCGCCATATCGGCTTGAATGCGCTCTAATTCTATGATTAGCGCTTCATTATGAACAGTCAACCACTGTTCCAGAGCAATAAAAGCCTGGGTTTGCTCATGCCAGATGCGTTGCAATTGCTGGGTATGAATTAGATTTTGCAACGCTGGTTGGATGCTAACCGCTTGTTGCAGCAGATAACTAAAGATTTTTGGTACTAGATGCGGATCAGGACCAGTCAAGAACCTGGCTAATAATGGGTAGGAAATCCGCAGCTCACCATCCAATTTCTCCATGATACCCTGGGCCTGAATTAGGGCTTGATCCTGGTTTTCTGGCCAATAAATATCCTGTTTAGCAACTAATGGCGAACCGTTAGGTATGTTAAAAACCCCGGCTTGTTGCGCGGATTGTAATTGGGCTAAACAGGCATTCCGAAAGGTTGGACCTTGAGCGTCCAGCCAACTACGTAATGGCTCTAACAAACCCTTTTCCGCACCACTAATGCGCCGTTCCTGTAACCAAGCGCCTAACGATTTCTCAGCCAAGGCTAATTCCAACACTCGCCAAGTTTTGGCATTAGCTTTCTCAATAGTGCAAGCCAAAACACTTGCCGAATCGGTGCAGTACTCTTGCAATTGGCGCCAGGCATCGGCCGACGCCCCTTCAAATACCTGACCGACGGCAAAGCCGATAAGTGTAGTGAGCATGGACATGCATAATATTTCCTATAGGATTGTAGAATCGGGAATTTATTGTTTTACCTAAAACCTGCACAACGGATTTTACCTACCTTGTACTGTATAATTACAAGATTTTGAAGCCTATAAACCTTAAAATTCCGTGACTACCTACCACATCACTCTGCTCTATCACCTGATCGAAAAGGGTAAGCAAGGAAACTTCTATTAATATTCACCCTATCCATGGTATTTGGATGCTGGCAATCCATGCCAGAATGACGCAAATCCCGCTTCATTTATGGAGATGGGCTGGGGTGAGTTAAGTAGTTACGTTTTTCTTAAACCTAAATTAAATTAGTTTAAAGATTAATCAGGGTATAGGCAACAATTAATGACACAAATAATTAAACTCTAGGTTCTATTTTTTATGGCAAAAGGTCGCTTTATAACCCTTGAGGGTTTAGACGGATCCGGTAAAACATGTAATATGGGGCTAATCCAGAAATTATTAGTTCCACACTATACTTTAATCTGTACCCGCGAACCCGGTGGTACTAAACTTGGAGAAGGGATTCGAGGTTTATTGCTACAGCATCAAAATGCAGCTATGGAACCTTTAACGGAATTATTGCTGCTAGCGGCAGCTCGCCACGAACATATCAGCAAGCTAATTGTACCAGCCTTGAATGATGGGCACTGGGTATTGTGCGATCGATTTTTCGATGCGACCTATGCCTATCAAGGTAGTGGTAGAGGTTTACATCCAGACACTATTCGAATTGTAGAGGCCTTGATCCAAAAGGACTTACAACCAGATTTGACTATATTGCTAGACTTACCAATGGAAATTAGGCTATCTAGAATCAAGCACCGTGGGAATACTTTAGATCGCTTTGAAAGTCAAAGCTATGAGTTTTTTGAGCGAGTGCGTCAAGGCTACCTGGAGCGGGCTAAAGCCGATCCTCAAAGGGTCAAAGTTGTTGGTGCTAATCGCCCTCTGGACTTGGTACAACAGGACATTAGCTCCATCATTGGCAAGTTTTGCGAGTATGACAAAGCTAAAACATACGACTAAAGTATTAATTTGTGATTAAATAATTGTTAACACAAAATATATCCAATCAAACCATACAATTTACTCGTATTTCACAATTTTATAAGATTTGATAGCTGTCCAATATGGATAAATCAGGTCAAAAATCCCCCCTGGCCGCCTCATCCATGACAGCTTTAAGGTTATCCCACACTCGTACTACCGCTGCCTGTACCTCCGGAGGGCGCTCTTTACCACCCTGGATTAATAGTTCCAGATTGATGGAGTGTAACCATAGTCGTCCTGTTTTGTCTTTGGTAATTGCCAGCCGGCATGGCATAAAGGCGGTGTAGGCTGGCTGGTAGTCAACTATCAGCTTGCCGGCCTGCGAGTCACAAAAGGATAGAAAATTGGTATAGGGATAAGGCTTGCCGGTTACGGTAGTTACATGTTCGCTGAACTTGGATTCACCCGCAAATAGGAGATTTCGGGATGTAGCTAGGCTTTTGATAGAATCTACCAAATCATCTACGGTAATACCCTCGTCTACCGGCACCGATCTGATCATGGCCAAGCCTAGGTCCTGATTGGCCAACACCCTTTGGGAAAAATTCCAGTAAGTGTGGATAAAATTGGGATTAAATTCGGTTAAATTTAACCACAATAACACCGAGCCGGTGCTGACAAAAACTACGGTCAGGAGGCCAATGAACACCAGTATTTTCCTGAATATTTTGGACATCAAAAGCTCCTGGTCACTAACCTCAACCAGCATCCAAATCACGCTGCATCTTAAAAATTACCTGAAATTACTGCTAGTTAATACAATATTTATCGGACTGGATTGCGGTGATGAGAACTTTCTGGTAAAATAATGTTTAGTTCCAAAATTTCCTGTTGGTCATTTTGCTCGTAAGTTACTTGAATTGAATCAAGATCCACATTTACGTATTTACGTACCACATCTAAGATATCTTTTTGCAGCTTGGGTAGGTAAGGGGGGCGATTGCGTTCAGCACGATCATGAGCTACCAGTATTTGCAATCGCTCTTTGGCTACAAGCGCTGAGCCTTTTTGGGGGGGGGTGCTGTAAGACATGCGAAAACGTTCTAGTAGACTTGCCATAATTTACTCTCTAAACAGGCGACCAAAGATGCCTTTTTTAGGCACATCAGTAAAACGATGCGGGATGCGTTCTCCTAAGTATCTTTTAACCACGTCTATATAGGCTTGACCAGCTTCGCTATCACGATCTAAAACCACCGGCATGCCTGAGTTAGAGGCATTTAATACTGACTTAGATTCAGGTACTATGCCCAACAATTCTATGGATATTATGTCCTGTACATCGTCAACACTCATCATTTCTGTCTTTTTAACTCGTTCCGGATCGTAACGAGTAATCAGTAGATATTCGCGGATTGGCGCTGATGAGGTTATCGCACGTCTGGACTTGCTCGCCAAAATACCCAGCATTCGATCCGAATCTCTTACCGAGGATATTTCTGGATTGACCACTATGAATGCGTCATCAGCATAGTACATGGCCATCATGGCGCCATGCTCGATACCAGCTGGGGAATCGCAAATTATATAGTCAAAACTGCGGCTAAGTTCCTCGATAACGCGGCCAACTCCGTCTTTAGTCAGGGCAATTTTTTCACGAGTTTGTGATGTAGGTAGGATATATAAATTGTCACAGCGCTTATCCTTGATCAGGGCCTGATTAAGATTAGCTTCTTCGTTTATTACATTTACAAAGTCGTAAACCACACGGCGTTCGCAACCCATTATGAGGTCGAGGTTGCGTAATCCGACATCGAAGTCAATGACAGCGGTACGATGGCCACGCATGGCTAGGCCCATGGACACAGCAGCACTAGTGGTGGTTTTCCCAACTCCACCTTTTCCTGAAGTTACTACGATAATTCTTGCCAACTTTTATTCCTCACAACACTCCCGGGTTGTTCCGTTAGGTACAGGTACCGCGATCTTGCTCCATCATGCGATTAGTTTATGTACTGTAATAATATAATCTTATTTTTTGCGAAAACAAAGTGCTTTGCCCCAAATATTGCTGTGCATCTGGCAAAGCGAGCGGCATATACCCAAGACGTCCAGAGCCAATCATTAGACAACGCCTAATTTTAGCTAGCCAAAGGACCAGTGTAAACTAAAAATAGTTTGAATACAAAAGCTTTTATAATGGTTCGATGCGCAGAATTTTTTCCTCCAGATATATCTGCACTGGCTTGCCACGTAGGTTGGCATCAATATTTTCGCTGATGCGGTAGTGGCCAGCCACAGATATTAGCTCGGCGCGTAGATCTTGACAGAAAATACGGGCGTTTTGGTTGCCTTTAAGACCGGCCAGGGCGCGCCCGCGTAATCCTGCGTAGACGTGAATATGACCATCGGCCATAATTTCGGCACCTGAACTTACTTGGCCTAAAACGATTAGATCACTATCTTGGGCATAGACTCGTTGTCCAGATCTGACGGGTTTGGTAACGAGGGTTGTATTAGTAATAACTGGTTCTGGTTTAGCGGGTGCTGTTACTGTTCTGGGGTTAGCTCGGTTTTCAGGTTTCGAAGGACGGCCATCGGCTAGTACTGCCAGTTCCATGGCTTCAGCAGCTTCGTGTTGAGCGGGACTACCACCACGAACTCCTACTGGTATCATACCATTACCACGCATTAAACCAACTAGCAAGGAGAAATCAACCTTGAAGGCAAGTTTTATTTACCGAAGGAGTATTGATTGGCCGGCATGTCAGCCCCACCTGTTCAGTCCCCAAATGCGAACGTCCAACAGTTTGATTTAAAAGCTGGAACCTTTACCTTGCCACT
>JXSN01000277.1 GCA_001276605.1 Achromatium sp. WMS2 | reverse complement strand
TACCCATCTTGCTGTTGGCTTGGAGGTAGGTTTACCTTTTTGATCTACAAAAGTAGCTTTATTCTCTTGCAACACGCGTCGAATACGAAGTTCTAGTGCTGAGTACACTAACAGGCACAAAGTCATCACCATCATCAGTGCCATAATGCGCTTTGGTGATTTTAAAAACAGGGTTGATGCCACGAACATCGGGTCTTTGAGAAAACGGAAGCCACGTTCGACTTTTTGCTGATCTTTGGTGTAAATTTCGATTACTTCGCTGTCTGTAATCGCACTGTAATCCAGCTGATTTGTGGCTATAATGAAGCAACTTTTACGCCGTAACATATTGTTTCTATATGATATTATAGATGCTATGGTTCCCGTAATATGATAAGTGTAGTAATCCGGCTGACGGTCTTGAATTGGTCGTCCTTTGCGATTAAAATAACCGATTGTGGTAATCTGCATATCATTAATCGTTGTCCCTTGCAGAGTTTCTGTAAATTTTTTAGCAACTTGACGAGCATCTGCTTCGCAGGCAAATGATTGTTTGCAAATGGAATAAAAACTCTTTTGCTCTTTGCTGGTAATATCAAATATTTTCTTGTTGACAGATTTTTGGGCACGCTGGTTGACTTTTGGTGAGTATATAACAATCCATCTTTGCTTAACGTCACCATAAACGACTCCAAGGCTGCAAAACTTAGGTTCTTCAGTCTGCATAATCAGATCGGGGGCCAAAGCGTCAATTATGTCATTGGTTAAGTTGATAGTCTCCGGTACTCGTGAAATCCACCATATTTTGCTTATTTCTTTTAACGTTTCAGCAACGTATAAAGCACTGTCAGCAACGATGTATTCTAAGCTGAAATCTGTTTTGAGTTGTTCGGCATGGGTTTTTAACGTTTTACGAAAGTTTTCTTTATCACTTTTGTTGCCACTCATGGTTTCCATCATCAGTGGAATACCGGTTCGTCCTTCACAAATAAGTTGTAATATCAATTGATTGAGGTCTGGTCGATGATCGCGACTATAGCCTTTGGTGATGCGAATAACGCCTTCTTGTTCCTCTTCGTGGCTGTTATATTTACCATTTGTATGGAAACTTGTAGAATCTAGGTGAGCGCAATGTGGATTAAATTTTAGTATATTCATGGCTTTAATGGCGCATTGCAAAAACAATTTACTGGGATCATAATCGAAAATTGTGTCCAACGCACGTCCCAAAATGTCATCATTGATATGCTCGGGCTGGATGCCAGGGCCAATGAGTCGTTCCGTTGGTTTATCTTTAAAAAATATTGGGCTAAGATACAAAGCGCGGTTTGCAAAACCAAGCCCATTCAGTATCATTGCTTTTACAGCTTGCCCTACTGACACAGTGCGCTTTGCCATATCTTGTGGTATAAGTTTGTCAATTAAATTGCTAAGGCCAAGTTCGTCGCACATACCGGCTACTAGCCCTAGGTGATCAATAGTTTTGCTTGTGTAGGAGCTGGATGATTCCATTGAGTCAGCATTAATTTGGTTAGCCATGGTAAAGTCCATAAAAAATGATATTAATACGTTATAAAAGATTTTTTACGATAATATTTTACCATAATATTGGTATGCGGAATCACGGGTATGCGGAATCACGGATTAGTTTTATGCGCGAGGGAGATTTAATTGTGCGTAAAATTAAGGATCCAGCTAATAAACAGGCTTGTATGGTAACCTACGTCAGTACCAATGGAACGTCATCGAATATATTTTGCTTTGAAGAGCAGTGAGGTTAGGTTAGACGAGGTAAACGGTTTAAAGCAAAAAATCGAAGGACGAGAATCAAGGCCAAGCTCGGGCATCAAGCTTACCATGATGCGATGTTAAAAGGTTTACGGGAGCATGCAAAAATTTGGGTAGCGCCTCACGCTGATAGCAAACCAGCACTAGAAGAATAATATACACTTGCATTTATCATGTAACCCAGTGCCACAGAGCTCAGCACTGAGCTACATGAGATATTCGCCCCCATACTCAAGGGCGAATGAAAACAAATTACTGGAATAATTTCCGCCAAGTACTAGACAAACAGCTTGCGCAAAAGAATTTAAATTCCACATTACAACTATTATAAATGGCTGCCGTAGTCCAAGTATTACCACTCCAAGCACCGATAGGGCAAGACCCCCCCACTTGTAATACTCGCAAATAACCACTATTGGGCGTGAGAATAAAGCTCACAGCGGATCCACGAGCAACGGTTTGTACACTATTCGGGCTAATGCTACCGCCGCGACCATTAACGCGTGGAGTAACGGTGTAATTAGTAGCAGAAGTTACCGCAATATAGCCTGTTTGTATCTGCGCCGGATTGTAATTCGCATTGCCATTTTGAGTAGCAACAATACCACAACTACCCACAC
>JXSN01000276.1 GCA_001276605.1 Achromatium sp. WMS2 | reverse complement strand
AGTCATATCTACATTTAAAGGCTCGGCTGCTGGTAATACGGCGGGTTGTTTATCCCAAGCAGCATCTAAATGTGGTTGGATTTTAGAACCAGTAGCAATGCTAGCTGCAATCGAGGCCATGCGTAGTGGGGTTACCATGGTACCTTGACCTATGGCGTTTTGCGATAGAATCCAACGCATGGATGATTGGGTGGCACGAACCGCCAAACCGTTCGACCAAGCTAGCCTTTGCCTGTATGGTTACCCATTCTAACCAAACAGGCGGTGCGGTATGTGGCAAAATAATAGCAGATTTATTGGGAGCTTTGACCCAAGCCAATGCCATGTAATTAAGACCGGAAGAGCGATTAGAGGGCATACATTCTGAAGATATTATACGTATGCCCTATAATCTACTACTTAGCTAATTACCAGGCTATTCAGGTGCGGGAATTAAATTGGCAGCCCTGCACTCTATCGTTACCGCAATTTTGGTAAGCACAGTAAAGATAAGTAACCCCAAACCCCAAATACCAATACTAACGCCAATTTCAATCAAACCAGGGCTATATTCCAAAATCTCTCCGATAGGTGTGGGAATAAAACCCGGGGTAACCAATCCCAAACCTTTTTCTATCCATACTCCAAGAATTGTGGCTACACAGGCTATATTAAGCAGCTTAGAATTGGCACGCAGTGGGTGAATCATGAGGATGAATACAGCTAAGAGGAGCAAAGCCACAGCAACCCACATCCAGCTTCGCAGCATGATATGTTGATCTAAACCGAAAAATAGGTACTGGATAGATGAGATATGCGCACTCGCAGCATAAAAATGCGTAAAAATTTCGGCACCAAGTAAAAATATTACTACTTGCAACGCTATAGCTATGGTAATCCCCAGGTGATCAATTATACTCTGGTGCACTGGATATGGTGTAAGTTGACGAATCAGTTTAAGGACCAAAATCATGATGGCTGGGCCGGAAGCAAAGGCCGAGGCAATAAAGCGTGGTGCTAGCAGGGTATCATGCCAAAATTGCCGGCCACTATTAGCGGAAAACAGAAATGCAGTGACCGTATGAATGCCTATCGCCCAAAAGATGGCTATAACTACAAAAGGTAAATACCAGGTGAGGTTCGGGTGGCGCCCTAAGTAATAATTGTACAAAATATAGGAAGCTATGCCACCGTTAAGTATAAGGTAACCAATCAGGACTACCACGTCCCAAGCCAGTAGGGAATTAGGAAAATTTAATTGGCCAATGCCAGGGATTAAGTGCCAAAAGCGCTCCGGTCGGCCTAAGTCTACAAATACAAAGGCCATGGCCATGATGACGGCGGCAATGGCTAAGCTGTCTCCAATTACCACAACTTGTTTTATATCTTGTCGATCAAAGATATATGCAGGAATTACCAGCATTACAGCGGCGGCGGCTACACCTACCAAAAAGGTAAAGTTGGCAATGTATAGTCCCCAGGAGACTTGGTTAGTCAAATTGGTTACCACTAAACCGTAATGGTATTGTTGCCAATAGCTAATTAGTCCCACTCCTAACATGCATCCCAAGATCAATATCCAGATCCAATACAGCATTGCGCCGTGCGTTGCTATTTTCCAAGCATATTTGATAAACTGTATGATTTGCATTATATTTTATACCAAGTATCCTAAATTTGGTTTTAACCATACTGAATTGGGGTAAACTGGGTTTGCCTACTATATAATTCTGGAATATTAGCACTATCAACACTTTGGTTTTAGGCCGGAATTGAGCGTTCTCGCGCTCCAGTGTTGGAATAATACCATATGTAGGTGTTAAACATCCCGAAAATACCAAAATTTGGGTTCTGTGTTTAATTGCTCCTTTAATCTAAATACCGCTTTATTTTCTAGGACGTATCGAATTTCGCTGCTAGGATCCAGTAAATTACCAAATATCCTCGCGCCAGTGGGACAGGCGGCATGACAGGCTGGTAATTGCCCATTGCGAGTCTTCTGAATACAAAAATGACACTTTTCTACTATTCCGACCGGGCGTGGTCTGTTACCCAGATAATGAGTTTTTGGAGTTATGGCCTGGGGATCTAGTTCCGCTTGCTGCCAGTTAAAAAACCGCGCTGCGTATGGACAGGCTACCATGCAATAGCGACAACCGATACACCAATCATAGTCTATTACTACAATTCCATCAGGTTCCTTCCAGGTAGCTCCGACAGGACAAGCCTTAACGCAAGGTGGATTTTCACAATGCATACACTGAATGGGTAAATAATAATGTTTAGGTTTAGGAACTGTACCAGAAAAGTAGTGATTACCGTCCTCTAAATGCGCAGAACCATGCGGCATCTCCAAAACTCGAATATATTGCGTATCAGAACCTAAATTATTTTCAGCTACACAAGCATGTAC
>JXSN01000275.1 GCA_001276605.1 Achromatium sp. WMS2 | reverse complement strand
ATAGCATGGAATTTTCCAAATACAGTGAAGTCCCTAACAATATTGCTGAGTCCATCATTAAAAAATAGTAACTTACCCTCTTAAGGATCAAACTGAACCTATGGCCAAGTCTAAATTCGATCGCAAAAAGCCCCACGTGAACGTGGGCACCATCGGCCATGTCGATCATGGCAAAACTACCCTAACCGCGGCTATTACCCATATTCAAGCTAAAAAATTTGGAGGCGAAGCCAAAGCTTACGACCAAATCGATAACGCACCTGAAGAAAGGGCACGTGGTATAACTATTGCCACAGCCCATGTTGAATATGAAACCACCAAACGGCACTATGCCCACGTAGACTGCCCAGGACATGCTGACTACATCAAAAACATGATCACTGGTGCCGCCCAGATGGATGGAGCCATCCTGGTAGTAAGCGCTGCTGATGGTCCCATGCCCCAAACTCGGGAACATATCCTACTGGCCCGTCAAGTCGGCGTACCATTCATTGTGGTTTACATGAACAAAGCCGATATGGTAGACGATCCTGAGCTCCAAGAGTTAGTGGAGCTAGAAGTTCGGGAACTGCTATCTAGCTACAATTTCCCTGGGGATGACATCCCAATCGTGATAGGTTCAGCCCTCAAGGCCCTTGAAGGCGACACCTCGGACATTGGTGCCCCCTCTATCGAGCGCCTCATGGATGCCATCGACAGTTACATCCCAGACCCCGTGCGCGCTATTGACGGCCCGTTCCTGATGCCTATCGAAGATGTGTTTTCCATCTCCGGCCGTGGTACCGTAGTCACCGGCCGCGTAGAACGTGGTATTGTCAAGGTGGGGGATGAAGTATCTATAGTTGGAATGCGCGATACCACCAAAACCACTTGCACCGGCGTGGAGATGTTTCGCAAACTCCTCGATCAAGGTCAAGCAGGTGATAATATCGGTGTATTGCTGCGTGGTACCAAACGCGAGGATGTAGAGCGTGGACAGGTTCTAGCCAAACCTAACACCATTACCCCCCATACCCATTTTGAGAGTGAAGTGTACATTCTCAAGAAAGAAGAGGGTGGACGCCATACTGCGTTTTTTACCAACTATCGACCCCAGTTCTATTTCCGGACTACCGACGTAACTGGTGCCGTGACTTTACCAGAAGGCGTGGAAATGGTAATGCCAGGCGACAATGTTAGAATTACCGTCAAACTCATTGCGCCCATAGCCATGGAAGAAGGCCTACGTTTCGCCATTCGTGAAGGTGGACGTACCGTGGGTGCCGGTGTAGTATCCAAAATCATCGAGTAACACACATGGCAATTGGAAATCAACGCATCCGCATTCGACTTAAAGCCTTTGACCACCGCCTGATCGACCAATCAGCGCGAGAAATAGTGGAAACGGCCAAACGCACCGGAGCTCAAGTTCGGGGTCCGATACCAATACCCACGAAAAAAGAGCGTTTTACTATACTAATTTCACCCCACGCAAACAAAGATGCGCGGGACCAATACGAAGTTCGTACCCACAAGCGCCTGATGGACATTGTAGATCCTACAGATAAAACAGTAGATGCTCTAATGAAACTGGATCTGGCGGCCGGGGTAGACGTACAGATTAAGTTAAGCTGAGATAAACATGGCCATTGGAGTTATTGGACGGAAAGCGGGCATGACTCGCCTATTTAACCCTAACGGAACCTCAACACCGGTTACCGTAATTGAGGTTGAGCCCAACCGCGTGGTTCAGGTACGATCTAAGGACGTGGATGGCTATCGCGCAGTCCAGGTTACAACTGGACACTGCAAAACCTCACATCTTTCCAAACCAGCAATTGGGCACTTTGCCAAAGCTGGTGTCGAGGCTGGATCCAGATGTGTAGAATTTAGATTGGCGGATGACGAAGGCGCTGATCTCAAACCTGGTTCTGAAATTAATGTAGAAATCTTCGAATCTGGACAAAAAGTAGATGTCCAGGGCACAACCAAAGGC
The DNA here is from genome assembly GCA_001276605.1 of Achromatium sp. WMS2. Classification (GTDB taxonomy): domain Bacteria; phylum Pseudomonadota; class Gammaproteobacteria; order Chromatiales; family Chromatiaceae; genus WMS2. Next base: position 419 of record JXSN01000275.1, on the reverse strand, counting down.
CGCGGTTTTTCTGGAGTAATACGCCGGTATCATTTTCGCTCCCAACGGGCCACCCATGGTAACTCGCTATCCCACAGAGCACCAGGATCCATAGGCCAAAACCAGACCCCAGGTCGAGTGGTAAAAGGCAAGAAGATGGCGGGACATTTGGGTAATGCACAACGTACCCAACAAAACCTCGAAGTGGTTAAAGTTGATAAGGAACGCAACCTCCTCTTGGTCAAGGGTGCGGTCCCGGGGTAGTTTTGCCATGATCGACATGGCCGATGGTGCCCACGTTCACGTGGGGCTTTTTGCGATCGAATTTAGACTTGGCCATAGGTTCAGTTTGATCCTTAAGAGGGTAAGTTACTATTTTTTAATGATGGACTCAGCAATATTGTTAGGGACTTCACTGTATTTGGAAAATTCCATGCTAT
>JXSN01000274.1 GCA_001276605.1 Achromatium sp. WMS2 | reverse complement strand
TTTGTTTAAGGGGGTAGGAACGCACAAGATTAGGGCATCCGCTTCTGCAGACCTGGAAAAATCCGTGGTCGCCTCAAAGCCCGAAGCACAGGCCGCGGCAATGGCCTCCGATCCTATGTGCTTTATGTAGCTGTGACCGCGGTTGAGGTTCTCTACTTTATCCGGATCGATATCGAACCCTATAACTTTAAATCCGCTTGCGCTGTAGCGTAGCATTAGGGGGAGACCTACATATCCTAGGCCCAAAATGCCAATGATTGCTTGTTTGCTCTCTAATTTGTTACAAAGTTCTTGTTGCATAACTACACTAAATAGATAGTCAAATTACTACCAATATGATGGAATTGCTTAAAACAAATTTTTCACTCAATTTTGATTAAATATTCTTGCGATTACTTGAGAACCCCAGCCAGCAGTCCCATCAAATCCGCACCGCCTATGCTCTGTACGTAATCCAGGGTAAGCTTGAGAAACTTGCCTGTAGTCTCTGTGGTTAACCCTAAGCCGGAAAAGGTTTGAGCTAATTGAGCCATATGTCCAAGATTGGGGGTTCCCATCCAAGCGCCTACGTGTTTGAGTAAGGTGCCAGTTATACCAGCATCTGGGGTATTAGCATTCGGAGCCGCAGTATGGGCAATGGCATTCAGATCCGGAATACTGGTTAGGAGGCGGTTGTAATCACCACTAGACAACTGTTGCTGGGCTAGTGCAAGAATAGCATTAACGCCGGTGTTAGCCTGCTCGGCGCTTATACCCAGCTGACTGGTCAAGATTGTCACCAAGCTGTTGGTAATAGCGGCCGTGGTTGAAGTTGCCGTATTGGCCTGGGGTTGTGCCTCTACTGATCCGCCATCAGTGGGAGGGGCTGCTAGGATTTCAGTACTAATGGATAGAATACTGATTAATACGCAGCTTAAGGTAAAACTATTTTTAGGTAACATGGTATTTAGCCTTTAAATATGATCTAATTATGGTTAGGTACGTATTTGTCCCGTGCCCAAAACTACGAATTTTTGGGAGGTCAGACCCTCTAGTCCTACGGGACCGCGGGCGTGGAATTTATCAGTACTGATGCCGATTTCGGCCCCCAGTCCGTATTCGAAACCATCGGCAAAACGGGTTGATGCATTGACCATCACGGAACTGGAATCGACTTCTCTCAAAAATTGCAAGGCACGGCTATAGTTTTCGGTAACTATAGAGTCGGTATGCTGTGAACTATAAGTATTAATATGTTGAATTGCTGCTTCTACATCAGCAACTATTTTTATGGATAGAATAGGAGCAAGGTATTCGGTGGTCCAATCGGCCTCGGTAGCAGCTATAGCCTCTGGGATTAAGTTACAAGTGGCCTGACAACCCCTTAATTCTACGCCTTTAGCGAGATAACTTTGTGCTAGACGTGGTAAAATTGCATCTGCTACCTGCTCAGCCACGAGCAAAGTTTCCATAGTGTTACAAGTACCGTAACGTTGGGTTTTGGCATTAATGGCAATAGCCAAGGCTCGCTCTAGATCAGCTTGATCATCAATATACACGTGACAGATCCCGTCTAGGTGTTTAATAACCGGAACTTTGGCTGCCTTACTGATGCGCTCTATCAAGGATTTACCGCCACGGGGTATTATCACATCTATATACGTCGGTAGCGACACCATCAGATCTACCGCCGCCCTATCAGTGGTAGCTAAAATTTGCACAGCCTCAGTTGGTAAACCAACACTAGACAAGCCCTTATTGATAGCCATCGCCAAGGCCTGATTAGAGTGAAAAGCCTCGGATCCACCGCGTAACACGGTAGCGTTTCCGGATTTAAGACACAGAGCCGCAGCATCGATGGTAACATTAGGCCGAGATTCGTATATTATACCGACTACTCCCAACGGCACCCGCATGCGTCCCACCTGGATACCAGTAGGCCGATAATTAAGATCAGTAATTGCCCCGATCGGATCAGCTAAAGCGGCTATTTGGCGTAATCCCTCTATCATACTGTCGACAGTTTTATTGGATAAGGTTAATCTATCCATTAGAGGAGCTGCTAGGCCTTTAGTTGCACCAGTCTCTAGATCCAGCTTATTGGCACCTATTAGCTGTTCGCGATTGGTTTCTAGGTAAGTGGCTATGGCAAGTAGAGCCGCGTTTTTGTCTTGAGTGCTAGCTTTAGCCAAGGCACGGGAGGCTACTCGTGCCTGCTTGCCTACAGTATGCATGTAACTTGATACATCAGTTACGATGTCGCTATCCATAATTTTACCTCCTCGTTGGGGGTAGGCGTTAGTTTAAAAGGGAGAGTCTTGCTATTACTGAAACCTGGTACTCATTATGTTTAACTTACACTACCATATGGCCTTTGTAGCCCAATATTTTAGTCAATTTTACAGCAAATTATCCAGTG
>JXSN01000273.1 GCA_001276605.1 Achromatium sp. WMS2 | reverse complement strand
GATTTTAAAGGTATTTAGTTACACGGAGTTGTATACATTTTATGTTTTTTAATATATCAAAATTCATAAGATCATATTATAACAATTTAAATATATAATATACTAAATATCAAGTGCTTTTGAACATCGAGTACAAAGTTTTTCTACGATAATGCTCTATTACAATAATTGGTATGTGGAATCACGGTTGGTAATATGGATATTTAGCATATTTGCTTGCCATTACACGCAATAAATTCTTGGATTATAAATTATTCTAGGTTGGATATCTCTGAATCACGAGGATCACGCTCGCTTTTGCCAGAACTAAATTTAGCACGGACTTTGTCGATTAAAGCTTTATCCACAATTACTTCATAAAAAAAGCGCTTTTCTGGGGCTGGGTGCTTAGAAATACCGCCATCTATCCAGTTGTGCATTGGTGATTCACGTATTACTAACCAACGTAGGTTACCTTTGCAGTCAGGGTAGCGTCCGCCATAGATTTTTTCTACTTTTCCACCTAACTTAAAGTATAAAGGGCGTAAATTAATTTCAGTTTGTAACTTATTAAATGCCGCCTCATCCATCTCTATCCCATTTACATTATAACGTAACACATCTGTTTTAGCGCCAGCCGTGGCATCACTGCCAGCGGGTGGTAATAGCACTTCGACTCTGAAAGGGCGATTTTTAGCAAAAGCCGCATCTCGTAAACCTTTGGCACAGGAAGACAAGCGATCTGCCAAGTTAATAGCGGATGAAATCATTATTTGGCGGTCACCATCATGTAAGAAAGTAGGTTCTTCATTAATAAAGGCAATTCCTAGGCCTAACTCCAGCAATGGTAGGTTATAACGGGCACTGACGCTATTATTGCTAGCTACTATATCCAGTATATCCATGCCCATACCACAAGCCCAGGCTACTATGGTATCCCCTGGGCTGTTGCTTTTCTCTAGGATACTAAGAATTATGGCATCGCCTTCTACGAACACCTTATTGGCGTTAAAACTTTGGATTGCATCGGTGATAGGGTCAAAAAAATTTTCGCTGAAGTGAGTTGCTGGGTTGAGATTACGTTCTCTAAGTTCCTTGGTAACTTTGGTAGAACCGCGTAGATCTGCTTTTAGAATAACATGGGAAACAATGCGGGTATCTTGTGGCGTTTCATCCCTCAGTATAAAAGTACATAGCTGGCCATTGGCTCTGGATAAAGATTGTTGTTTGGCGTCCAAATGTATCGATACTTGATCCATAGCCTCAAAAGTCTTGTATGCCAATTTTAGGTCACGGCGTAGAATGAGAAAATCTATTAGCATTTTGCCGATATATCTGCGTACTCCTTCCTTGGATACTTTTTTGGTTTCTATCACCGCTGCATCTAAGATTTTAGTGACAGAAGCTGGAGTCGGTTGTGGTAAACAGTTGCTAACTATAGAATTTATTATCTTCTGCCGTTCTTCTTTACCTGTTAGATATCTATATACCATCCATGGCGAAGTGTTTGAGGGTAAATTCCGGCAAACGCCGGGAGTTAGGTAGGATGCGACAATATCTTGCGATATATCTAGGTTTATTACTCTTTGTACTAAATCTTCACGCATATTGCGCATAAACAATCGCCATCGCTCTGCTGTGTCATTATCCTTCATTTCTATGCCTGGGCGGTTGCCGAATTGGTCAGTAGCAGCCGTCAAGCTTAACAATCGCACCAAATTATTAGGATCGTCTAACCATGAGCAATATGAACCGGAGCTGGCCCTGTATACTGGCTCTTGTGTATTATACGGTTGTTTATATTCCTCTTCAGTCATGAATTTATTTAAGATTATCTCTGTCTTTACAAAACCTGGTAGATTTCCTTTGTCCAGGCGGTTAAGGATTTTCTTGGATTCGGGCTCTGGTTGAACCCATGCCGGCAAAAAGTCTCTAAAAACTTCTACAATGCAGCGATTTATGTTGATTATGTTAGATATCCCATCTGTATAAATATCATTATACATGAATAGTATGGAATAGCTATACATCGCCATGTCTTCGCCTAAAATATTTGATAGCTGTAACAATGGGTTAAATAGTGCTTCACGTGGAATTGGCCAAGATACACCAGATGCATTGGTGATTAAAGTTTTACGGAGCGAGCGCATACGACCACTTTCTATGCGTTCTATTTGTGTAAACAAACGGTGTAAAACGCGGTAAGCAATAGATCCTTTGTTTTTGGCGACTGCAACTAAATTTTCGGTGGCTTCAAATTTGTTAGTACTTTGGGCTTGACTATTAATTGATGTTTTTAATTTTTGTTCTAGACTTAATATTTCACCGTTTACTGTTAAGATTAAAAATTTGAAGACAGCCAGTTGTGCTAAGCGTACTGAATCTATCTTAGCCATGTTATTGGGGCTTTTGATTGCAGT
>JXSN01000272.1 GCA_001276605.1 Achromatium sp. WMS2 | reverse complement strand
CATTACAAGCTATCCTAATTGCCTGTATTAAGCGTATATCTTCACACAAAGGCAAAACATGCTCCACAAACTTGACCGCTGCTTTGGAATTGGGAATAAAATTATTCAAATCTTGCGTGGATGCCTCAGTAGCCGCTTTTTTCAGTAGTTGCGTTCGTTGTGGAATATGTGCCCAAGCATGTTTGTTCTATACAGAGACCAAGGAACCAGAATACACCCCAATTTATCGCTTGGAGCCGTTACGGTGGGTGTGGCATCAGGAATATACTGTGTTGGGGCGGTTACTCAAAATTACCGGACTTAGTCGTAAACTTACGCATGAAGATTTGGCGGAGTGGGAAGCACTGGTATATGATAGCTGTACCTTATGCGGACGCTGTAGCATGGTGTGTCCGGTAGGCAACGATATTGCAGGTATGCTGCGTAAAATGCGTGAAGGTATGGCAGCATCCGGACATGCGCCGGCAGGCTTGATTGCGGCGACACAGCGGGCGGTAACTATTGGTAGCCCAATGGGGGTGAAGTTACACGCACTAGAGTATCAAATTCAACATGTGGAAAATGAATTAGGTTTTGCTATTCCAGTAGATGTGGTAGGAGCAGAATATATGCTGTTATTATCGTCCATGGAAATAATGAATTTTCCCGAATTTATTAGTGCCGTAGCCAAATTATTTAGACATGCTAGGATCTCGTGGACAATAGCCAAATCTGCCTTTGAAGCAACTAATAGTGGTGCTCAGATAGGGGTGTCAGATATAGCCTCTATGTTAGTTGAGCGTATAGTTGATGTTGCTGAGCAACTTAAAGTTAAAACCGTAGTTACGCCTGAATGTGGGCATGCGTACACAGCATTGCGTTGGGATGGGCCTAATTTGATAGGTAGGCCTTATAAGTTTAAGGTATTGCATATCACAGAATTGCTCAATCAATTGCGTGTGGAGCGGCGTTTACGTACCGCTGGCAAAGAAATAAGAAGTTTAACTTATCATGATCCTTGTCAATTAGCTAGATATGGAGGCGTAATACAAGAACCACGTGCACTGTTGAATATGATTGCTAATGATTTTGTCGAATTACCAGAATCAGGTACGATGAATTGGTGCTGTGGGGCAGGTGGCGGTGTAAGCAGTAATGAGAATGCAGATAGATTGCGGTTGCAAGCGTTTAATAGAAAAAAGCAACAGCTAGATGCAATACGCCCTGATGCCATTGTAACATGTTGCTCCACTTGCCGTATGGCTATAGAGGAGGCGGTAGATGAATATGGAATGGAGGTTCCCGTGTTAGGTTTGGTTGAAATGCTAGCTGAACACATATTAGAGAAAAAGAAGGATAGAAAATAGGATATGATTATGATCAGTGATGATAATTCTTTTCGAGCGGCATTACGCAGTTTAAATAATAAGGATCAACGTCTAGCAGCGGCCAAGTTTGTGGAGCATGTTTTGCCTTTGTGTGAAGATATACGCTTAATACAGGCAATTAGGATAGCTTGTAATGATAATGCCAGCCGGTTAGATCTAGCTGAGGCCTTTAAAATTGCTAAATCCAGTGCTTTACACAGCCATGCGCGTTATGGCAGCGAAGGGGATTGGCGGCGGCAGGCCGGATATTTTGTGGCACGCGCTGCCATTGCGGCCCTTGCTCCATCTTGTCAAATGCCAGAAGGAGTAGCTTGGCATGCAGCGTTAAGCAGCCGCTTAGCCCGGGCTTCTGAAGCCATTGATAATGGAGAGGATAAAGAAAACCAGGAGCGCGAAGATCAATATCAAATATTGACCAGCATACTGGAGGCTTAGGTACAACGCGGTAGGTGTGATTAAGCTATGCTAATCGCACCGACGGACTAAAAACATGGATTTGCAATGCTGCATGAATTACGCATTGAATTTTATAGATTTAAGTTTTATTTGTGATTAAAAACAATTACTGCCAATGTAGCTCGGGAGTATCTGGTGGTTGAACGTCTTGTGATCGATCCGGTAACTCGTATTACTGGTGGTTTGCGAGTAGAAGCTAATGTTACTAATAATCGCATTACTGAAGCTTATCTCGCTGGCACAACGGTACGAGGCGTTGAATTGATATTGGCGGGACGCGATCCTAGGGAGGCTTGGGCCTTAACCCAACGTATCTGTGGAAGTTGTAGTGTGGCGCACGGTATTGCTGCAGTTAGAGCGGTAGAACATGCGTTAGACTATTCTATTTCCAGTAGTTCGCAGTTAATAGAGGGTTTGCTGGGAAACCGGGGGAGTTGGTGGCTAGGGTGTTGAATTTGGATCCTGAGAATGCTAAGGCATTGTGGTTAATGGGTTGGGTTGAGGTGGAGAATGGGAATCGGGGTAAGGCGGTGATGCATTGGAGGCATTTGGCAACGAAGTTGCCTGTGGGGAGTGTGCAGC
>JXSN01000271.1 GCA_001276605.1 Achromatium sp. WMS2 | reverse complement strand
CGTCTTGTGATCGATCCGGTAACTCGTATTACTGGTGGTTTGCGAGTAGAAGCTAATGTTACTAATAATCGCATTACTGAAGCTTATCTCGCTGGCACAACGGTACGAGGCGTTGAATTGATATTGGCGGGACGCGGTCCTAGGGGGGCTTGGGCCTTAACCCAACGTATCTGTGGAAGTTGTAGTGTGGCGCACGGTATTGCTGCAGTTAGAGCGGTAGAACATGCGTTAGACTATTCTATTTCCAGTAGTTCGCAGTTAATTCGTAACTTGATGCACGGGACCCAGTATATTCATGATCATATCAAGCATTTTTATCAGTTGCAAGTTTTAGATTGGGTTGATGTTATTTCAGCACTAAAGGCGGATGTGAAAGCTACGCTTACTTTGTCCGAGTCTATCAATAAGGCTGCAAGAACTCCGCATAATTATTTTGCTCAGATCCAAAATCAGTTACAGGAATTATCCAACAATAATCAGTTAGGCATTTTCAAGCAGGCGTATTGGGGACACCCTGCTTACCTATTGGCACCTGAAGCTAATTTAATGATAATTACACATTATTTTGAAGCAATAAGTTGGCTACGGGAGATTGTAAAGCTCAATACCATATTTGGAGGTAAGTACCCACATCCAAATTTCGTAGTGGGAGGTACGGGCTATCCAATAGACTTGACGTCCGATTCCGCTTTAAATTTTAAGCGTTTATCCCAAGTTAGGGATATCATAATTCAAATTAATACATTTATCAATCAAGTATATGTTCCAGATACTTTGGCTATTGTTGCTGGTTATAAAAATTGGACTAAGCAGGGTGAAGGTTTAGGTAATTTCTTAACTTATGGTGATTTTCCGTTACCGGATGCCGGAGGTATAGATGGGATGCTTATCCCAGCTGGGGTTATCCTGGGGCGTAATCTTAAATCTATCCAGCATCCAGATTTAAAAAATAACAAGGAAATTCAAGAGTATATATCGAGATCCTGGTACGATTATGCCCAGGGTCCAACTAGCGGTTTGCATCCACAGAGTGGGGAAACTAATCTTAAGTATAGTGGACCGCAGCCTCCGTATCAGCATTTGAACACGGATCATGCTTACTCATGGTCTAAAGCGCCACGCTGGAATGGGTACGCTATGGAAGTTGGTCCTTTAGCCAGAATGTTAATTTTATACGCTAATGAGCAACACCAGGCTAAAGGGCTGATCGATCAAGCGTTAATTACACTGGATTTACCGTTAACCGCTTTATTCTCAACTATGGGGCGGATACTCTCCAGAGCACTAGAGGCCCAATTTATCAGTATGCAAATGCTGGATTGGTATGAGCATTTATTGGCAAATATTAAGCATGGTGATACTAATACGTTCTCCAATGCTAATTGGAATTCAATTCCTTGGCCACGGAATGTGCAAGGAATTGGGTCTGCAGAATCACCTCAGGGGGCGCTGGCGCATTGGGTGGATGTTCATAATGGAGTTATCAAGAATTATCAGATAGTAGCTGCTAGTACCTGGAACGTAAGTCCCCGCGATCATCAGGATCAACCTGGAGCCTGCGAAGCAGCCCTCCAGGATAATCATACTGTTTACGATATACAACAGCCTTTAGAGATTTTACGCACTATACACAGTTTTGCACCATGTTTGACGTGCGCAGTGCATTAGTTGTATTTGGAGCTATTTGTTTCTTAAAATGTAACTACCTACCTTACCCCAGCCCCTCTCCATTGATGGCGAGGGGGTAATACGTCATTCCGGCATGGATTGCCGGAATCAGCGCGGTAGGGCGGGAGAAACGCAGTGAATCCCGCCGTAATGGGGTAATCGCACCCATGGTACTGTAGAGGAACAGCAGGCGAGACGCCCGCGCTCCCAGTTAAAAAAACTACTTACCTCACCCCCTGCCCCCTCTCCATTGATGGCGAGGGGGTAATACGTCATTCCGGCATGGATTGCCGGAATCCAGAGGCCAGGGATGACACCGTAGCAATTTTATAACATCGTAGGGTGCAATAACCAACGGGCATTGCACCATGGTGCCATGTTGCAATTTAATTGCAGATTGCAAATATGTGCCCATGTGTCTGGCACACTAGGCTACAAACGGCGGGATTCACTGCGTTTCTCCCGCCCTACGGACCTTTAGGTACGCGATGCATACCCTACCTGGCTGCCGGAATGACGGAGTGAGGTGATTGTTTATCACCCCCTCTCCATCAATGGAGAGGGGGCAGGGGGGTGAGGTCCGGAGAATCATGAAAAGGTACGCGCTGCATACCCTACCTGGCTTTTGTGCTATAATTCGCTATAAATTGAGGAGGCATCGTTGATCTCCTGTGGGTATTGTTAGGGATAATCGCATGATATTCCTAAAATTAATTATTTAGCTAATGATATTTTTACGAAGTTATGAATCTATGC
>JXSN01000270.1 GCA_001276605.1 Achromatium sp. WMS2 | reverse complement strand
GATTTTATCATTCGTGGGGTGGATCAGTTGTTGCATCAGGAGTTTGGGTATGGATTGGAGGCGGAACATGTGCATATTTTGGATCCGTTTACTGGCACCGGGACTTTTGTGGTGCGATTGCTGCAGAGTGGGTTGATTGCGCCGGCGCAGTTGAAGCGTAAGTATCAGTATGAGTTGCATGCTAATGAGATTGTGTTGTTGGCGTATTATATTGCGACGATTAATATTGAGTCGGCGTATCATGAGCAGCTGGCTGGGGAGTATGCGTCTTTTCCTGGGGTGTGTTTGACGGATACTTTTGAGCAGGGGGTGGGGGATGGGAATACAGGGCAGCAGCAGTTGGATACGGGGGTGTTGGCGATTAATAGTGGGCGCATTATGGAGCAAAATAAGCAAGCAATTCAGGTGATTATTGGCAATCCACCGTATTCTGCGGGGCAAAATAATGCGAATGATAATAATCAGAACACGGTTTATCCGGCTTTGGATCAGCGGATTATGGATACTTATGTGGCTAGGTCCAGTGCTACGAATAAGAATGCGTTGTACGATAGTTATATTCGGGCTATGCGCTGGGCATCGGATCGGATTGGCGCGCGGGGGGTTATTGGGTTGGTTTCTGGCTCAGGATTTGTTGAAAAAGCAGCTATGAATGGATTACGGCTGTGTTTAGCACAGGAATTTTCTAGCTTGTATATCGTTAATTTGCGCGGGGATATTCGCAAGAATATGCTGAGCAAAGGGCGGGCGCAAGAGGGCCAAAATATTTTTGGTAGTGGCAGTATGACTGGCATCGCTATTTCTCTTTTGGTGAAAAATCCAACTGCTTCAGTACCAGGCCAAATCTATATTTATGATATTGGGGATAATCTAACCCGAGCGGAAAAATTAGCCAAGTTAGTAGCTTGGGAACATTTAGCAGCAATCAATTGGCAACGGATTCAACCCGATAGCTATGGGGATTGGCTACAGCAACGAGATCAAGGCTTTGAGCAGTTCATGCCCTTGGGGGCTAAAAAGCAGCTGACAGAGCAGCCAATATTTGCAAATTATTCGAGAGGTGTGGCTACCAGTCGCGACGCTTGGTGTTATAATGCAGATAAAATAGCAGTTGCGGCCAATATGCAGCGCATGATAGCGTTTTATAACGCAGAGGTGGCACGCTGGGCTGCGGTGCGCGCTGCTGGTGCTGATATTCCTGAACTTAAAGATTTTGTTAAGTTTGACGCGACTAAGATTAGCTGGGCCCATGATTTGATACAGCATCTTGATAAAGGCAAAACTTTTACTTTGGAATCCACCGCAATTACTGCCAGTTTGTACCGACCCTTTACCCAGCAGTGGTTATATTTTGCGCGGGAATTTATTGAAAGGGTTTACCAAATGCCCCAACTCTTTCCCACAGCTGCGGCGGAGAATCGAGTGATTTGCGTCTCAGGAATTGGGGCTAGAAGTGGTTTTTCCTACATAATATCTGATAAAATACCCGATTTGAATATGCTAGAAGCAGGTGCTCAGTGCTTTCCATTGTATCTTTATGCCAAACCAACAACAGCAGCTGCTAACGACCTATTCGCCGCTACCCCTGAACGCAGCGACGCCATCACCGACGCAGCCTTAGCTCATTTTTGCAATTATTACACCGTAACCACAATTAGCAAAGAAGACATTTTCTACTACGTGTATGGATTGTTACACAGCCCGGACTATCGTCACCGCTACGCCGCCAACCTTAGCAAACAACTACCTAGGATCCCCTGCGTCGCAACCTATACTGACTTTCAACACTTTAGCCGCGCCGGTCGGCAGTTGGCCGAATTGCATATCAATTATGACCAGCAAGCAATGTATTCAGCAACAATCACTATCCAGTCGAGTGCTCCTAGCGATCCGAAGCCACTATATTACGTCACCAAGATGAAATATGCTAAAACTGGTAAAACTAAGGATTTAACTAGCATAATCTACAATAAATACATCACAATCAGCAACATCCCAGAACGGGCCTATGACTATATAGTCAGCGGGCGCCCCGCCATCGACTGGGTGGTAGAACGCCAAGGAGTGCGTACTGACAAAGCCAGTGGCATAATCAACGACGCCAACCAATGGTCCACTAATCCCAAGTACCCGCTGGAATTGCTACTGCGGGTAATAACCGTGAGTTTGGAGACACTGCGGATTGTGGAGGGATTACCGGAGTTGGAGATTTGAAGGATTAGTGCTGGGGACGCAAGAGCGCCCCCAGCGACGTTCCCACACTGGAGTATGGGAACAATCAACCATTCAATAATTCCTCAACGCTTTTAGCGTCAAAAATCCCATCCGCCCAAGCTCCCAATTGGTCTGGAGTGGCAGCATCTAACTTTTCAAGTGTAGATGTGGAAAGTTTACCAAATTTACGTGTAATTTGGCGTTTGAGTATTGCTAATTGGCCCTTAGC
>JXSN01000269.1 GCA_001276605.1 Achromatium sp. WMS2 | reverse complement strand
GCTGTTACATCATGCAGATTGACCCAGGTAGTGGTTATACAAAATTTGGTCAGGTATTTATGTAGTAGGGTGTTGGTAGGGCCAAATACGGACTTGGATGCTACAATGTGATCTCCTGTTTGCAATAGGGCTAGACACATAGTGGTAATTGCTGCCATACCGGAGGCAGTAGCTAGGCAGGTGGTTCCAGACTCTAAAGCCGCAAGGCGTTCTTGAAAGGCTTGGACCGTTGGGTTAGTAAATCGCGAGTAAACATTTCCAGGTTCAGTACCAGCAAATCTAGCAGCGGCTTCGGCGGCGGTGGCAAATACATAGCTTGAGGTGGTAAATATGGGTTCGCTATGTTCGCCCTCTGGGGTGCGTTTGTGGCCAGTGCGAATTCCTAGAGTAGCTGGCCCCCAGGGTTGATCGTTGTTGGGCATGGTTTAGTTTAGAATCCCATTGGGTTATAGTAAAGGGTTGCATCGTAATTATACTATGTTGTGTTAGGTACCGTTAACTCAGGTTGTAATTGTGGTATGATGGACGTTGCTATTTTATTCTTTTATCTATAGTTAGGTAGAAACTATTACGGTATGTGTGGTATATGGAGCCTAGGTAATGGCTGAGATTTTTCCGCTTACGATTAGAAAGTTTTTTGTAATGTGGCTTGGATGTTTAGCTTTAGTGTTGCTAACCTATAATCCATTTGAACTTTCTTATTATCATTGGTTGCTAGGGCATTCTGATGATTATTTTTCGTTAAAGGTTGCTGTTGGTGTTGGTTTGCTGCTTGCGTACATAGTACTGTTTTGGATTATTGGCAGCCAATTGGGTAGGGTTGGAGTGGCTACTGGCTTGTTATTGATGGCTCTTACAATCAACGCGGCTTTGGAACAGTTTGATGGTGCGACACCTCTTGTACGTAAGTTTATTACGGTGTTGTGCATCGGTTCGATACTGGCCGTAGGGCTAACTTGGCCGCATATTCGGGTAAATTTAGCTGGAATATTCAACAAGCGGTATCTTATACCTAAGAAAAAATACCGTAAGCGTTGGCATTGGTGGCATTGGTATTGATTTGTTATTATGTTCTGGCAATCGAGATATTTATTTAGATGGGGGGTGTTTTTATTCTTAGTAGTAGGTATTTTGACAGTAATTAATCCGCAGCGTGCTATTGCCTTTTACGGCTCTTGGTTAGGTAAGGGTGATGCTGTAGGTAAAAATAATGACACACTGGTTGGATCCAATCTGGTATCTAGGCAATTGCGGGCTTTGCGCTTGGCTATGGCTATAATGCAATTATCTATTGTGATACGTTCGGATCGGCCCTTTGGTCGTGAGTTAAAGCTGGTACAGCAATTAGGTTCTGGTGATGTTAAGCTACAGGATCAGTTGAGTTCTATTTCCGCCTCTGCGGATACTGGGGTGGCCACGGTTGCTCAATTGCGCGATAGTTTCAGTGTGCTGATTTTGCCCAAATTACAGCCTATATTTGAGGATAGCCCTGGTACTTGGATCGGTGAATTTTGGTCTGGGTTTACCGCAGTGTTGAATCCTTTTGCTGCTAAGGCTACACCTGACGTAAGATTGAGTGTAGCGCGCGGTTTGGTGGAATCGGCTACAGCACGGTTGTATGAAGATAATTTAGGTGCTGCTGTGGATTTGTTGGCGCGCTTGGATGGGGCGGCGGGGACTTTCGTGATGCGCTGGTTGGTGGAGGCTAATGCGCGCCTGCGGTTGGATGCAGTTTATGAGGAGTTGGTGGATATGAACATGCAGTTGTTGAATAATGTTGAAGCAGCGTATTAGTATACGGGTTAAAGATTGTGGGGACGCTAGAGCGTCCCCGGCTGCTGGAACATGATAAAGATCAACTTAGGTGGCTGCGTCGCTACGCTAGAGGGATGGAACTAGCATAACAGTGAGAAGTTCATGGCCACTGGACTCATCCTATCGGCTTGGTTGGCACACATAATAGCTGTATAGTGTGTAGTTACCATTTTAGTCACATGTCTAGCTTGGTAAAATCTGTGCCCTTGTAAATTCGGATTGGATTACCACGGATTAGACTGTGATGTTGACGCCATTGAGCATCAACTACTGATTGTTGAGCTTCAGCATCACGAGTAGCCAGCAATTTGGCTAACCTAGCCAGGGCTAGGCGCCGGTTTAAGTGTTGAGACCGCTCTTCTTGGGCACTAGTAGTAATATTGGTAGGAATATGCGTTACTCGCACTGCACTATTGGTCCTGTTAACATGTTGACCACCTGGTCCACTGGCTCGCATAGCTTCGATCTTGACTAATTGGGTATCCCAATGTCCGGTATCAGGCTCATCAAAACTGGCAATGCTTACGAACCAGTTTTTGCGTTTATGGTGTGGTCGATAGGGGCTAACCCCAATCCATTGGATAGTACCTAACCAGTTGGCAACGAGGGACTGAGCTGCGCGACCGGTAACTCGCAATAAAATGGACTTTAAATCACC
>JXSN01000268.1 GCA_001276605.1 Achromatium sp. WMS2 | reverse complement strand
TCTGTAGTGGTAGCTTTAATTCAGTTGTCATATCTTAGTACCTTCGCAACTAAATAGCAAATTTGGCAGATTAGCTGCCATACTACCGATGTCTCCAGCACCTAAAATGAGGATTAAATCCCCATCTTGCGCTACCATGGCTGCCGCCCGCACGGGTTGGCCACAGTGCAGATTAATCGTTGTATTTCAACCCCATCGCTATACAAGGACTCGCGATTGTTTTGAAGATTTCGTGCAAATCTTAACCCAAGCTGATTTGTTACTGTTGACCGAGGTGTACCCAGCTGGCGAAGAACCTATTGCCGGAGCTAGTGGCAAAAATTTGAGTCAAGCTATTCGGGCACATGGCATCATAGAGCCAATTTTTGCGATAACAGTTTCTGAATTACCAAAACTAATTGATCATGTAGCGCAAGATGGGGATTTAATCCTCATTTTAGGTGCTGGAGACATCGGTAGTATGGCAGCTAATCTGCCAAATTTGCTATTTAGTTGCGAAGGTACTAAGATATGACAACTGAATTAAAGCTACCACTACAGATGGGATGTGGGGAATCATTGGCCAGTTGTCTAGCGTTGCTGCGCTTTACCGAGCCGAGACAACGTATTCATCCTCATTCGCATTCAAATTCTATTAGTTCACAACCAATATTCATCATAGTATCCAGAGTTTTACTGGCACGCAGGTTTCGATATGCAAGGTAAGTTACTGTACAACGAACCGTTGGCACAATACACTAGTTGGCAGGTGGGGGGACCAGCGCGCTGCTTATACAAACCTGTAGATCAAGAGGATTTAGCCGAATTTTTGCGTAAGCTACCGCCTAACGAACCTTTGTTGTGGCTGGGATATGGTAGTAACACATTGGTGCGTGATGGTGGCTTTCCTGGCACCGTTATTTTGCTAAAAGGGACCCTTAATCAAATTCGATTGCTTTCTGATACCGCTATGCAAGCAGGTGCTGGTGTCGGTTGTGCTAGATTAGCGCGTTTCGCGGCGGATGCTGGCTTAATCGGTACCGAATTTTTGGCCGGGATTCCCGGTACTGTTGGCGGTGCCTTGGCCCTGAATGCTGGAGCCAACGGCGGTAACATTTGGGAATTAGTAACAGAGGTAACCACGATAGATCGTAATGGTATGCAGCATCAGCGTAATCCACAGGATTATACCATTGCCTATCGGCAGGTTTCAGGGCCCGAAAACGAGTGGTTTGTAAGTGCCACCCTAAATCTAAAACCAGGTTCATCTACTGAAGCTAAAGAACGTATTAGTAATTATTTAGCACGTCGTGCTGCTACGCAGCCCATTGGGCAATCTAGTGCGGGTTCTACATTTCGTAATCCCAGTAATGGGGTTGAAATACAACGATTAATCTGCACTGTGGCCAACCCGTGCGGGCGGCAGCCATGGTAGCCGCAATTTCTCGCGGGTGGTGTGCATAATCATCAATTATATGTAATGACCTGCCGTCCGGAGTTATTCCAAACTTTGATTGAAACCGCCGCTCAATACCCTGAAAATAGGCTAAAGCCTTCAATATGGCTGATTCTGATACCTTAAGTTCTAACGCGACACTAATTGCTGCTAACGCGTTTAAAACATTATGCCGCCCTGGTAAATTTAGGGTTACGGGCAATGAATCTAGACGTGTGGGATATTGCAAATCGAAGGTGCTGCGCCCCCCATTATATTGAATGTTGTCTGCTCGAACATCGGCCTCAGAACCAATACCATAAGTGCAAACCCTACGTGGTATTAGCGGCACTAGAGCTTTGGTTTCAGGATCATCTAAACACAATACTGCTAAACCATAAAAGGGTAAATGGTGTAAAAAATCTACGAATGCTTTACGTAACCGATTAAAATCATTACCATAAGTTGCCATATGGTCGGCATCTATATTAGTTACTATGGCCAACATCGGTTGTAAATATAAGAAGGAAGCATCGCTTTCATCCGCCTCCGCAACTAAATATCGTCCCTGACCTAAACGCGCATTGGCTCCAGCACTATTTAGGAGGCCACCAATAACAAAGGTTGGGTCAAGACCCGCTTCTGCTAATATACTAGCTACCAAACTCGTAGTCGTAGTTTTACCATGTGTGCCGGCTATAGCTATCCCATAGTGAAAGCGCATCAGTTCCGCTAACATTTCAGCTCTTGGAACTACAGGAATTCTGGCAATTTTGGCGGCATGTATCTCTGGATTAGCTAAATTTATGGCACTAGATACCACTACGGCACCAGCATTCCTAAGGTTTTCAGGTTTATGGCCTATAAATATAGAAATTCCTAAACGTTGTAGACGTCTGGTTACCTCGCTTTCTTTAACGTCCGGGCCAGAAACCTGGTAACCTAAGGAATGCTGGTGCCGTAGTGGTATCTAGTGCCATAAATTTAGCTAATCCAGAGATACATGCCGCCAAAATTGCCAGAATTCCTGTAGTTCCAAGAGCTGAAATGTTAGCGGAACTGATGCGCTT
>JXSN01000028.1 GCA_001276605.1 Achromatium sp. WMS2 | reverse complement strand
CTACCTGGTTTTGGAAGACCTAGAAGCGGCCCATGCTCGTGGTGCCCACGTTTATGGGCTAATTGTTGGTTGGGGTAGTTGTCAGGGCACCTTTGAAGATCCATATGAAGTTGACGAAAATGGCTTGGTACTCATTGATTCTGTTAATCAAGCATTAGATACTGCCGGAATATCAGCATCTCAAATTGATAGCATTATTGCATCAGCCAACGGTTCTTTGAATAAAGACGCAGTAGAATTGCGAGTATTTGCAAAATTATTTAACGAATTGCGTTCAACCCCAGCAATCATTACTAACTTTAAACACATCTTAGGCGAAACCCTGGGTGCTGGGGGGGCATTTTCCACAACTTTGGGTGCTTTATATCTAAAAGCTGGGGATGCATTGCCGGTAATTTCGGCAGATCTGCCAATACCGGCTAACCTTGCTTTTAGTACCGGTCGCGAAACCGCTGGAACACTTGCACTAGTATCTGATTTGGGCTATCACGGTGAAAGTGCAACACTTTTGTTAAGGAAATATGAGTGATTGGTATCCTTGAGTTGTTAGGACTAAGGTGCACTGAAGAAAAACGTCAGCGTGTTGGAATGTCTTTCCAGCATATGGTCGCTTATTTCGTACCGGAAAGGGTAGCGTCGCATACCCAAGCCATTATCGAATACCGAATTGCTAAGTGTGGATATTGGCATATAACCATTGCAGACAAAAAAGTCGTGCTGCATGAAGGATCCGCATCCAAGCCGGATCTTATTGTACTAGCCGACATGCATACTTGGATGGACATTACCAGTGGTAATGCTACCGGCGAGGAAATGTATAATAGGCGAAAGTTACGATTTCGTGGGGATCAATATTTATTCATGCAACTTGGGCAGATCTTCAATCGAGAACATCGTGCCCATTAGGTTTTTGAAAATTGCAACTGACTACCACCTCACTCTGTCTTCTAGTGGGCAGTAGTTACAGAAATTTTAAAGGTGATATCATCCATGATAGAATTATCCGGCGTATTCAAAAGCTATACGTTCGGGCGACGCTCGGTAGAAGCTTTGCGGGGAATTGATCTACAACTGGCAGAAGGAGTTTTCGTAGCGGTTGCCGGGCCTTCCGGGAGCGGCAAGTCCACCCTACTTAATTTGCTGGGATGTTTGGATCAACCAACGGCGGGTAAAATTTCCCTGTTTGGGCGCACCATAAATTCCATGAGCGACGGCGAACAGGCGCGGCTGCGTAATCATTCAATTGGGTTTGTATTTCAGTCATTCAATTTAATACCAGTACTGTCGGCATATGAAAACGTTGAGTACCCACTTTTATTGCTTGGAATTACAAAGCGAGAACGTCGTGAGCGAGTAGAGAGCATGCTTAATGAAGTTGGGTTGCTTGAGCATGCTGCTCACTGGCCAGATTATCTTTCTGGTGGCCAGCGCCAACGCGTAGCCATTGCCCGTGCCCTAGTTACCAGACCTAAACTGGTACTTGCCGATGAACCAACAGCAAACCTTGATTCTAACACCGGAAATGAGATCATTAACTTGATGCGCCGCCTTAACTTGGAACATCGCACATCATTTGTTTTTTCCACCCATGACCCTAAGGTGATGGCTCAAGCCGAGCGCATATACCAATTAAAAGATGGGCAGTTGATTGATGATAAGATTAGCGTAGAAGAAAACGGTACAGCAGCATGAAAAGTTTTACTCTCGGATTTCGTAACGTCTTGCGCAACAAACGGCGCACCCTAATCACCATATTGGCTATCGTCTCTGGCGTGACAGGTATCGTTATTTTTGGTGGTTTCATCGAGTTTGCTTTTCAGGGGCTGCGTGAATCCACGATCCGCACTCAACTTGGTCATGTGCAAATTGCGCGTGCTGGCTTCGCCGAACATGGTGTTGCCGATCCGGCCAAATATATGATTGAACAACCAGATAAAGTTGAAGCGGTTTTGGCACAAAGTCAATACGTATCCTCGCTTACGCAGCGCCTAAGCTTCTCTGGCCTAATCAGTACTGGTAACCGTACTGTAATATGCAAAGTACAAGGGGTACTCCCTGAACGTGAAGAAGACTTTTCTTCCTTCGAAACCATACTTGATGGTGAACAGCTCGATGCGACCATGCAAGACGGCGGAGTGATAGGTGCGGGACTTGCAGCTGCTTTAGACGCCAAAATAGGTGATTATCTTACCGTACTCACTAACACACTTGATGGTGTTATCAACGCAGTGGAATTTCGTGTAGTGGGTATTGCCCAAACCGGAGCGCAGGATTACGACAACGTTTTTGTCAAGCTACCACTGCCACTGGTGCAACGAGCACTTAATACCCAATCAGTAGAGAAAATTTTAGTTATGCTTGACGATACTGAGCATTTACCCGATTTTTTAGCGCAACTGCCAAATGCATTTAGCAAAATAGAAATCCCCCTTGAATTCAAACGTTGGGATGAACTCGCAGATTTTTACCATAAAGTAGTCAAGCTTTACCTTGGGTTGTTTGGAGTTATTAAGGTAATAATTGGGGTTATTGTGCTATTCAGTATCGTCAACACCATGACTATGTCGGTCTTTGAACGCACACGGGAAATTGGTACATTACGCGCTATTGGAACAAATCGTAGTAGAATTACCCAAATTTTCCTAGCCGAAGGATTCATACTGGGGATTATCGGAGCCTCGTTAGGCATAATGTCCGGTATAGCGGTAGCCATGATGATTAATGTTTCTGGAGGCATTCCCATACCACCGCCACCGGGCATGTCCCGAGGATACCAGTCAATGATCCTAATTGTTCCGGATGTTTTGATTACCAGTTTTATTTTAACAGTCGCGGTGGCTACGCTATCCAGTCTGTGGCCAGCTTGGAAAGCATCACAAATTAAGGTTGTAGAAGCATTAGCTCATACGTAACAAAACCTATTGTTGCTTGGTCTGTGCTTAGCAATAAATTATGCGATTAATAGCACATTTTAGCTAATGTTGGGATAGGAGGTTTCGCGATGGTCTTTTTTTCAAAAGCTTCACTTGTACACTTATGACGTACAGACATAAATAAGTTGCAACTAAAGTTAAATATATAATACTTAATAAAATTACATAAATAATTGAAAAATCTCGCGGCTATGAGTGACATACTGTCGGTGTTAATCGGCGAACATTCTCTATGGGATGGTAAAGGGTGGATAAAAGCACAAGATCTGCGCGGAACTGCACAATGGATATCCCAGCAATGCTCACCTAAAACCGCAGTAATATCCGCTCTAAAAAACCAAGGACATTTTTGTGCCCTACTGACGGCGGCCGTAGTGTCTGATATTTACCTAATTTTTACTTCCAATCCCCAAGTTTCCAATTTACGCAATTGCTACGGGCGGGTGGATTTAATTACTGATGATCATAAAGAAACTAATCAGTTTGGTTACGACCGGCTGCTCATAGTGGATAAGTTTCAGAAGCCGATTTATGACCCCCTAGGCAGCATTCCAGAGCCCACGCAACCCCTATTTACTGCTTACACTTCTGGCAGCACTGGTACTTCCAAGGCCTTTCCCAAAACTTGGGCGACCATAATTGCTGAATCAGATATAATTAATCAAAACTTACAATTAGGAGAACACGCGTCACATTTGATTTCCACAGTACCCCCTTGCCACATGTTCGGCTTTTCCTACGGTTTGTTTGGCCCATTGCGTTGGGGCATGTCCCTAGATACACGGCGCCCCGTTTTTCCTAAAGATCTAGCCGCAACCATAGCCTCGAGTCCTGGTCCAGCTTGGGTCGTGACGACCCCTAGTCACCTAACAGCCTATGTCCGTAGCCAAATATCATTCGAAGGGCTTGCTGGCTTCGTCTGCTCTGCCGCTCAGCTACCTTTGGCTTTAGCCCAAGAAGTGAAGAAGCGCTTTGGCAAGCCCATAATTGAGACCTATGGCTGTACCGAGGCTGGCGCTATCGCCTGGCGTAATCCTACTGCAGATGAGCCCTGGCAATGTTACCAGGGCATAGACTTGATTGTGGATGGCAAAGCATCGGTTCAAGCACAGCATTTGCCCCCTAACGGCCATGTTTTGGACGATGAGATAGAGTTACTAGATAATGGATATTTTCGCATTATCGGGCGTTCATCTGAGCAAGTTAAAATTGCTGGTAAGCGAGCTTGCTTATCTGATCTAAATCAACGGCT
The DNA here is from genome assembly GCA_001276605.1 of Achromatium sp. WMS2. Classification (GTDB taxonomy): domain Bacteria; phylum Pseudomonadota; class Gammaproteobacteria; order Chromatiales; family Chromatiaceae; genus WMS2. The sequence goes on along the minus strand of JXSN01000028.1, from coordinate 12,538 downwards.
TTGTAGTTTGCCTGGGGTAGTGGATGGAACCTTTCACCGTTTAGACACCAGCTTTACCAGTCGTGGGGATCATCTAATTGCCTTCGTCGTTAGCATAGAACCTGATCGAGAGACCCTAATACGTGGTTTGCGCTCCCTGATGGACCCTGTATTTCTACCTAAACCGCTGATTTTAGTACCGCAACTGCCGCGCACTGAGTCAGGTAAACTGACCAAAGCAGATTTAGATGCCATGTTGCATTTTCACAATACTCAGAAAAAATAAAATGCCATCAAAAACAAAGGTTTTACCATCGGAGTGGTTGCAGCGCACCCCGGAAATAGAATCCATGGAAAATCCCGCGGAAAACGCTGCCTACGATCAAATGGCTGCTAATTGGTTAGCAAAGTTGGTGTATCCAGCGTTAATGCGTACAATAGCGATTGAATCTAGAACCTGGAAAACTGTTCTAGATGCCTGCTGCGGTAGTGGGTGCCTAACCTTAGCTATTACTGAGTTTATGCCCCAGGCAACGGTATTGGGAGCCGACTTATCCGGTGCAATGTTATTGTTAGCCAAAGACAATATCCAAGCTGCTGGAGTTGGAGATCGAGTGCGCTTTGCTCAGGAAGACGTAGCGGCTACTTCATTTGATGACAATACATTTGACGCTGCTTTGACCTTTGGCGCCTTACACCACTGGATTAATCCTACGGCAGTATTTGCTGAATTGGCTAGAATAGTGCGCTCCGGTGGTACCGTATTAGTTGGGGATTTACGGCGTGATCCGCAATTACTCAAATTTTTTATTGCGTTTACGAAAGGCTTAGAACGATCTTTACTTACAGCATCGGTTCGAGCTGCATATGTAGAATCTGAAATCCACAGTTTGCTAGATCCTGATAAGCATCCTGCGTATGCATTAGGTCTTAAACGAGCTGAATGGCAGGTAAAACGTCAGCCATTTGGTTTAATGGTTCTTGGGCAGATACGCTCATAATGACGACCCCAAACAACTTAACTTGAATCTTTTTAAGTTTATTCTGGTAAAACATCTAAATGCTTAATCTTAATGATCAGGTAGGCATAATCACTGGCAGTTCCCGCGGTATTGGCCGGGCCATCGCCCTGGCTCTAGCTGGTCAAGGCTGTCGTATAGTCCTTAACCACACCCGTGATGGCAAAGATATCACCGAAACTTGCGCGCAACTGGATGCTTTGGGAAATCAGTACCTGGTGTATCGCGGGAGCGTGGCCGCAGCAGCGTTTGTTGACGACATGGTTAAATCCGTTCTTGACCAGTGGGGACGGATTGATATCCTAGTGAATAATGCCGGGATTAATAAGGATAAACCCGCTATGCTACTTTCCGAACAGGATTGGGATGAAGTGGTAGATACCAACCTAAAAGGCGCTTTCCTGTGCTCAAAAGCGGTGATTAAGCCCATGGTCAAACAGCGTTCCGGACGCATCATCAACATTAGCTCTCAAACAGCTGTTGCAGGGCGCGAGGGGCAATCAAACTACGGCGCCGCTAAAGCCGGCTTGATTGGTATGACTAAATCCATGGCCCGCGAACTAGGCCCATATAACATTTTGGTCAACGCCTTGATTGTAGGATTTATTGATACCCTTATGACCAAGCGCCTTCCCAGAGAAATTCACACTGATATGAAACGACTAATTCCCCTAGGTCGTATTGGTGAACCGCGGGAAGTAGCCAACTGTTGCCTGTTCTTGGCTTCAGGACTAAGTAGCTATATCACAGGTAGTACTATCAACTGCAGCGGTGGAGGATATATGTAATGGCTGGTATGACCATAGATCAGGCACAAACTCGTGCTAAAAGTCGCAGTGAGACGACCGAGCGTCTAAAGGAGGTGTTGATTGAACGCTTGATGTTACCTTTGGAAACTAACGAAATTGCTGATGATTCACCTCTCTTTGGCTCTGGCTTAGGGTTAGATTCAGTAGATGCTCTGGAAATAGTGGTTGCAGTGGAAGGTGAATTTAACGTTTCCATCACAGATGAAGACATGCAAGCGTTTCGCTCTATAAATACCATCGTTGATTTTATCGAGCTTAAACAGGAAGGATCGAAATGAACAATACCTACCAGCTTGTGCGCCAAAGCGCTGCGCTTTTTGATTTTTCTGCGGATGGTAGATTCTTTCTTCAAGGTGCAGGGGCCGAAGAAGCTGTGAACGCAATTATTGCGGCTGACCTAGAAACTACCCGTGAACTTAAAGCCCTAAACACCCTACTTCTAGCAGAGGATGGATCCATAACTGCGATCCTCTGGGTTCTAAAATCTGAGGATGGTATTTGGGTGCTCTGTGATGCTAAACAGCGTAGTATTGTGGGTTCAGCGCTCAACGCTGCCGCACTTAACCATAATGTTGAGTGCCAAGACCGCACCGAATCTACCACCTGCCTGGTAATTATCGGGCCAGCCGCCCAAGAAATTGCTATGACCGCAGCCGGTGAAGATATAATCGGTATCCCATACCTGGGCCTAGAACCAAATACCCAGACCAACAGTTTGCTGTGCCGATTGGGATACACTGGCGAGTTTGAATACCGATTTATTACAGAACGCGCGCGGGCTTCAGAACTAGAAAATCAGCTTTTAACTGCTGGAAGCTCCCAAGGATTGGAACGTGGAGACCTGAGTGTTTTACCATTGCTTATGTTGGAAATGCGCTCCTTGGACCAAAATACCCATATACCATCTGGAATTAGTCCCATTGAAGCCGGGCTTCATTGGATGGTCAGCTTTAAAAAAGACGCTTTTCCAGGTCGCGAAGCGATAATGACCCGCAAAATCAGTCCGGTAGAAAAAGCCTTAATTTTGATTTTGGATGGAGATGTAGCACCTACTACTGATGTACCGGTATTAATTGAAAATAATGCTGTGGGACGTTGCGTATATCTAGCACAATCCCCAACTCTAGGTAAAACCATAGCTTTAGCTTACGTGCAAGCAGATTTAGCCTGGGTAGGAGTAATATTCGAGGTAACCGGCCAAGATGCCAGGGCTGTATCCGCCCCCTTATTTATTACCAAAACTGTAACAGCAGGGCGTTAAACACATGAATGCAGTTTAGGCTTTAAGTAAACATCCGTAATCATAGAGAATAAAGACATGAATGCTGAAATAGTGATCACTGGTTGCGGTTTAGTTGGGGCCTTTGGTTGTTCTGAAGCTAGTTTCGCCACAGCCCTGCAAGCTGGAATACCTTGCGTAGGCGAGTGTACCTATTTTTCAACTCGACGCCAAGTTGCTCAGGTGCGGGGCTTCAAGCTTACGGAACACATAAAAAATCCCAAAGCTGAACGCTCGCCCCGAATTTCTCAGTATGCTCTAGTAGCAGCGGCTCAAGCTGTGCGACAAAGTGGAATTGACAACAAGGTTTTAGGTTCCGAATCCTCAGCAATAGTGTACGGAACAGGAAATGGGCCAGCGGTGTCCTCGGAACGAAGCTTAGAAGCCATCATTGCCAAAGGACTAGATGCGGTAGAACCATTAGCTTTTCAGGAATCAGTATTTAATGCCCCCGCCAGCCTAATCAGTATTCAATATGGAATCAAAGGTCCCTCGGTAGTGTTGCCAAATGGTCACGCATCTGGTCTTTATGCCCTCAAGGTAGGAATGGACTTATTGCGACTGGAGTACGCCGATCGAATACTAGTGGTGGCAGCGGATGAACTAGCTAGTACTACCATGGTGGCGTTAGCACAACTAGGATTCATCACCCCAAATGATAAAGGCACAGAAAGTGCCAAACCATTCCATTCTACAGTCAATGGGGCTTCATACGGCGAAGGCGCCGCCGCATTATTACTGGAGCGACGTGATACTGCCATTACCAGAAAAGCCCGAATCCGGGCCAAAATCTCAGCTTGTGTGGTGGCCGGCGACGACCGGGGACCAGGAACCCCAGATCCTAGTGGACAAGCTTTAGCGCGGGCGCTAGAAACAGTACTAACCCGGGCGGAATGTACTAAGGAATCCATTGGACACGTGCTTGCTGGCACCATGGTTACCCGCGATTCTGATCAAGCCGAACTTAATGCCCTTGGCACAGTGTTTAAGGATCGCACTCAGGCACTTGCGCTCACTAGCATTAAACCAGTAATCGGCGAAACTTACGGATCAGCCAGCCTTATGAGTGTGGTCGCAGGAATTTTGGAGTTAGAAGGAGCAGCCATGTTCGTCAACCCAGGACCATTAGGTTTAGCACCACCTCCTATCGACTTAATTCAAACTTCAAGGCCGCTGCCATCCAATAGTGCCGTACTGATAAACGCCATCGGTCCATCCAGTGCCTACGCTTGTGCTGTGCTAGAGTCTGCATGAACAACCACGCAAGTAGCCATAGGCAACTTATCCTCCTGTTTCCCGGCCAAGGTGCCCAAACTGTGGGTATGGGCAAAGCTCTGTATCAGGCTTTTGCTACAGTGCGTAATACTTTCGAACAGGCTTCTGATTTATCGGGTATTAATTTAAGTAAAATTTGTTTTGAAGGTCCACGCCAAACACTCAATGCTACTGAAAACACCCAACCTGCTATTTTTACTGTTAGCTTAGCAATATACGCACTTTTAGCCGAAGCTGGTATCAAGCCGCAATGGGCTGCCGGACATAGCCTAGGGGAATTATCCGCCCTCACTGCTGCTGGGGCGCTGCATATGGACCAAGGCCTGCAACTAGTTTGTACTCGAGGACAGTTAATGGCAAACGCCTTCACTAACCGTGACGGTACCATGGCCGCTATCGAAAACCTTGATGCTAGTGCATTATCATCACTTATAAAGCAGGTGGAAGGCCAGGTTTGGATTGCCAATTTTAACGCTCCAGGTCAAATCGTGGTGTCTGGAGCGCCTCAAGCCCTAGAACAACTGAGCACCTTAGCCAAAATTGCCGGCGGTCGTATTACTCGACTCGCAGTTTCTGGCGCCTTTCACACCCCAATGCTAGCTGCAGCCTCCGCATCATTTTCTAAACTAGTAGCAACAATCAACATAACAGCCCCAGATTTCCCCGTGATTGGCAACGTTCAAGCTAACCCCTTGACTACGGTTGAGCTAGTACGGGAAGAACTTAACAACCAAATGTGTAGCTCGGTGTACTGGACCCAGTCCATGGCATTACTGTCTAAAATACAAGATGGATGTTTTATAGAGGTTGGTCCAGGCAAGATACTCAAGGGATTATTATTACGTAACGTACGCCAAGCGCAGTGTTGGATTACGGAAACACCTAAAGATATTGAGATGTTATTGAAAAATCTGGGGCTTGCATGCACCGGGCAGTAATCACAGGCTTTGGGGTAGTATCGGCCGTTGGACTAGGCAAAAAGCCGTTGAGTGAAGCTTTGCAAACGGGACGCTCTGGAGTTTCCCAGCTAACACTGTTTGATACCCAAGGTTGCCGTTGCCACAGCGGCGCTATCGTACCTGCAGCAACTCCTAGTATTGATGAAATTGGCCGGAGTCGCACGGAAATTTTACTTACTCACGCCACGGCGGAAGCTCTAGCGGATGCCGGATTTACCGCTGGCTGGTCAAGATTACGTATATTTCAAGGTACTGCCCATGGACCACTAGATTTATGGGAATCTGCCATTAACCCTTGCGCTGCCCATCCCCATAAATTAGGCGCCTCCTTATGGTCAAGCTTAGCTGAAAGAGTTGATATCACTACCACTACCAATGCCTGTGTAGCCTCTACCTGGGCCCTGGGTCTAGCCCTAGGCGCAATTCGTCGCGGCGAAACTGACTTGGTTTTAGTAGCAGGTGTGGAGTGTCTTACCAAATTTTTATTTTGCGGTTTCGACTCCTTGCGCTCCCTTACTTCCACCCAGTGTCGGCCATTCGATCGCCGGCGGGACGGTTTAGTTTTAGGCGAAGGGGCTGCTGTGATAGTATTAGAATCTGCCACCGCTGCCATACGGCGCCAAGCACCTATTAAGGCCGAATTACTGGGGTTCGGCGCTGCTTCTGATGTACATCACCTTACTTCCCCAGATCCCAGTGGGCGCGGATTAGCCGGTGCTTTAAAACGGGTAATGAAAGACGCTGATTTAAAAGCTGTTCCTGATTATATTAATCTTCATGGTACTGGTACTATTCAAAACGATCGTATGGAAATTGCTGCTTTACGTCGAACACTAGGCCCCGCTGCCGAAAAAATAGCCATTTCTGGCACCAAAGCTGTAACTGGTCACACTAGCGGCGCCGCTGGAGTTATAGAAACTGTAATTTGTTTATGCCTTTTAGCAGAAAAGTTTATTCCAGCAACTGTAGGTCTGGAGATTCCAGACTCCACCTTTGGCAGTATGAATTTTATCATGAATGATCCTCGACCATTTTATGGTAAGGTGCTAATGAGCCTAAATAGCGCTTTTGGTGGTAATAATGCCGCAATAGTGCTTAGGAGTTGGTCATGAGTCGCATTTGGAAGCTCATGGGCGGAGCCTCTAAAGTTTGGGATCCAGAAGTTGTAGCTACAGTTTATCAAGCAGCATTTAATTGGCCAGATGGCCGGCGTTTGCCCGATGAATCTCGAGCTGTACAATTGACATGTGATTTAGCTTTGCGTCAAGCCGGTATTAACCCCGCACGCTCACTGGGCGCGGACTACGGGATTGTACTAACTGGGACCTACGGCGGCCGTATAAGTTATGAATCATTTCAAAAGGGTATAAGCAACACCCAACAACCCACTCTACAGCCACTGGCATTCGCATTTTCTCTACCTGGCACCCCGGCCTCAGTACTATCACTTTACTATGGGGTTAGTGGCCCAGTAGTCAGTTTAGATGAATGCGAATCTGACAGTGGATTGCGCTCCTTGATAGTTGCTCTTGGATTGCTGGAATCAGGAACTTGTCAAAAAGTAATAGTCGGTAGCTTTTACTATCCATCCCAAACAGCCCGCAATTGTGGCAGCTTAGGGCAAGCTAAAGTAACAATTGGCATTATTGTTGATGATTCGGAGATAATATCTAACACTTCCGGTAACATGCTCCTAGCTTTAGAGCAACCAACCGGCGATTACAACTTTATTCACGATACTTGCCCCCAGGAATGTTGGCCTATTTTACTCAATTCTGGGCCAGCTGCATGCATATGTTGGGATTTGGCATTAACCGGGCAAAAGCTATATGTTTGGAAGAACAACTAATGGCTGAATGTAAGCTTAGTACTCTAGCGACCACCATTAAACTGCGCCCTCGGTACGCTGAAACCGATCAGATGGGCATAGTTTACCATGCCAATTACTTGATTTGGTTTCACGAAGCTCGGGATGCCCTGCTGCAAGCTTTGGGAGTAGATATTCAGCAAGCTGAAGCCGCAGGCTACAGTTTTCCGGTGATAAAATCCTGTTGTACACACCAATCCCCAGCGCATTATGGGGAAGAAGTTACCGTTACTGCTGTTCCAGTGATCAATGGCACTGGTGTGACCAACGTAGCACGCCTACAGCTGTACTATAGAGTCACAGCTGCCCGAAACCGCCGCCTAATTGCGGAAGGCGAAACCATAAATGTAATAACTAATCTGGAAGGACGCTTGTTGCTGCGAATTCCCGATCTGTTCGAAAATCTAGTGCGGCAAATCGAGACCGCTTATCAAAAAGCCAAAGGAACTGTTCTATGACTGACCACCAGATGGCTGAAATTTGGATCACTGGGGCTGGCGTCATCAGTGCCCTGGGTAACGATTTTGATACTTTTGCTGCGGGATTGCGCCGTGGTGAAGATCAGGCTCGACCCATAACTGCCTTTGATGCCAGCGGAGTAAAAGGCCACATGGGCTACGAAGTGCGAGATTTACGCCCAAGTGAACACTTTAGCTCTCAAGCTATTAGACGGATGGATCGAGCTAGCATGTTGCTTTTGGTAGCTGCTAGGGAAGCCATGGGGCGGGCTGGACTTGGTCCTAAAGATTACGCCCCAGAGCGGGCGATGATTGCTATGGGTAATACTCTGGGTGGAATGATCAACGCTACAGAATACTTAGCTCATCTTAAAGCTACGGGGCATGGTTATGCCAGCCAGTTAATCGATTATCCCCTCTATGGTGCAGGTGCTAGATTTGCTGCAGAATATAAAATATGGGGGGCTAATTTGGCATTTTCTGTTGCCTGTTCATCCTCTAATGTGGCTATAGGGACTGCGGCAGATGCTATTCGCCTAGGAGAAGCAGACTTGGCTGTAGCCGGGGGTTTTGACACCATAGCTAAAATAACAGTTGCAGGATTTAATACTTTACGTAACGTTTCCCCAGAACGCTGTCGACCGTTTGACAAAAATCGTCAAGGTCTGGTTTTGGGAGAAGGCGCCGGCGTATTAATATTAGAATCTGCAATCCATGCCCGAGCCCGCGGCGCCACACCTATGGCCAAATTTTTGGGTTACGGTATGAGCAGTGATGCCTATCACATGACCGCGCCAGATGTAACCGGGCGGGGACCAGCACGGGCTATTGAAGCAGCGTTACGTAATGCCAAACTAGAACCCACAGCTATAGATTATATCAATGCCCATGGTACCGGTACTACTCACAATGACGCTGTTGAAAGCAAAGCTATTCGGCGAGTTTTGGGCGAGCATGCGCATAAAATTCCGGTAAGTTCTACCAAATCTATGCACGGTCATACATTAGGAGCGGCTGGAGCCATTGAAGCTGTAGCGATACTTGCTGGGATGCGTCATGGTTTTTTCCCCCCTACTGTAAATCATCAGGAGACTGATCCTGAATGCGGATTGGATTGCGTTCCCAATGTTGCCCGCCCCGGCCAAATTCATGTTGCCCTGTCCAATAATTTTGGTTTTGGCGGCAATAACTGTTCAATCTTACTAGGAGCCCCCTAGATTATGCCTAAAGAAAAGGTAGCCTTTGATATTGAGGCTATTAAACGACGTCTGCCGCATCGCTACCCATTCCTGTTGGTGGATCGTATTTTGGAGTCAACCATCAGTAAAGCGGTTGGCATGAAGAACGTGACTATAAACGAACCTTTTTTTCAAGGGCATTTTCCGGGCGAATCTATCATGCCTGGAGCATTAGTGGCTGAAGCCATGGCTCAAACTAGTGCTTTTATCGGTGGTCCAGAACCTACAGATGCAGTTGATACTTCACCACGCCGAGTATTTTTATCAGGAATCAATGTCAAATTTAAACGTCCTGTTATTCCCGGGGATACTTTGCGCATAGAAGTGGAAATGTTAAAGTCTTTGGGGGCGCTGGTGCGGTGTAAGGGGGTTTGTACCGTTAACGGAGAAATAGTAGCTCAAGGTGAATTAACTTTAGCTGAGGTACCAGAGTAATGAGTATTGCGAAATTTTTAATGGTAATATTGCTTAATTCAGCGATGCTGATAAACGCAGCTCCGCTGCCCATGGAAGATCTTTATGGCAGTATGGATGAAGCAGCCTTGAGGTCTGAAATAAATGCCGTAGCCACAGCTTCAGATTTTCTAAGTCTCAAGCGTTTAGGCATCGCTTGGCACAACTTAGCTGTACTTAAAGCATCGGGGGCTTCAGATCAGGCTTTAGAAATTCTTAGTCAGGCTAACCGCCTAAACCCCGAAGATATGGCAGTGCTTGCCTATCTAGGCTCAGCTAAAACCTTGGTAGCACGTGACTCCTGGAATTTTATTACTAAGATGAGTCAAACCAATAAAGGCATAGCCATGATTGATAAAGCAGTTCGTCGTGCTCCGAAAGATCCAGTAGTGCGTATGGTAAGAGCCAATAATAGTCTGGCATTGCCTGAATTTTTTGGCCGACGACCTCGGGCTACAAAGGATTTTGAATATATGCATGCTCATCAATCAGAATTGCATTTTCCTCCTTTAATCCAAGCCGAAATTAGCTATAAGTTGGCCAGTCTTAAGGCGGCAGCTGGCGATCAAGTAGCAGCGCGAACGCTTTATCAAGAGGCTATTACGGTCGCTCCAAAGTCCGCATGGGCACAACAAGCTGCTGTGGCTCTTCAAAAACTGGGTAGATGATAATTTAAATCCTGCTTAGCTTATAACAATAGGCTAATTCTTACCCGCTACAGTTGGGTAAACATTGGAGTGAATTTAAGCAGAGCAGGCGTGTGAAATATCTTGAAATTAAACATTTAGGAGCTGGAATATTATGAATAGATGGATTTTAGCAGGCCTTTTAGCATTCAGCAGTATGATCTATGCTCAAACGCCAAATGAGGTTCTAAAGGCCGCGGATGACATTAGGGCCCCCGGAGAAAATTTCGGCTTCAGTTTGCGAGTGGTTGCCCTCAAAAATAATACCCAGGATAGCGAGTTTACGCTCAATGTACGGGTTAAAGATTCGGTAAAAAGCTTGGTTACCTATGAATCTCCAGCTAACGCTAAAGGTAAACGCCTGTTGATGGTTGAGCAAAACATGTGGATTTATATCCCTGGAACTCGCCGACCCATCCGTATTTCACCGCAACAACAGTTATTGGGACAAGTCTCCAATGCCGACGTAGCACGGGTGGTATATAGTTTGGACTATAACGCAACGTCCATGAAGTTTGGTAAGTGGCAAAATCAGGATGTGAAAATACTAGAGCTTAAGGCTCGTAGTGCGACCAACAGTTTTCAACGCATCGACTTAACCGTAGCCGCCTTGGATAATCGGCCATTGGAAGCCAAATTTTACGCATTTTCTGGTAGGTTGCTAAAGGTATTGAATTACCAGGATTATCGAATGGCCCTTGGTACGCAACGCCCCATGCGCTTAGAAGTATATGACGCAATTAATCGTGGTAACCAAACAATTATGTACTACAGTAGCATGGAACTTATGGATACCCCAAATATGTATTTCCAAAAAGACTATCTGCCGCGGCTGCGATAATTCGGCCAGAGCGATTAGCTAGGACTTCCCAGTAAGCAGCGCTTCTAGCTTAAATGCTAGAAGATGCTCTTGGAAGTCCATAGTTTTTTTGGGTAAAGCTGGGAATAGATTTATGAATAAAGGTGATTCAAAGTTATTCCATGCACACTATTTTTGGATAACATATTTATGCACCCTGATATTCTTAGTTGGTGTCATAGATAATTGTTCTGCTGAACATGGCGCTATTGAATTTAGTACCGATGGTTATCTACGCTTACGACCTGTATTTCGTGGGCTACGGGATAATACCCCGAATAATCCCGAACAAATAATTTTTAGCACTGCGAATAGATCGGTAGAGGGTTTTGGTTTATTGCACTTGGAAGCCAAGTATGCCCAAACCCGGCTTTTTGTTCAGGCACGTCCGGTGTACCTCAGCCAAAGAATTACTGATAATTGGCAGAACAGTTCTAAATTAGAAATGGATGAGACATATCTAGAATTTTCACCCGATCCTAGCCTATTTATTTACGGGGGACTCCGGAATCTGGTGTCTGGGGTAGGATTTTCTGCTAATCCTACAGATTTTTTCGGGGAGCAGGCCCAGGAAGATTATACCATGAGGGAGGATGAACGCCGCTCCTTGCGCAACGGTAGCTATGTTTTTGGTACACAATATTATTTCGATAATGGCAATCTATCGCTGAACGTGGCACCCAAATTATCGGAAATCCAGAATTTGGACACCAGGGTGCAGCTTGCTGCTAGTTTGTTGTTTCCAGATCTGAACATGGATGTGGGATTACAAATATTGCTTACTGATCACAGACCAGGGGTTGGTTTCAATTGGAGTAAAACTATTGGAGAATCCTTGGTTGTCTATACAGAGTCAGCCTTCAGACGTGGTAGAGACCAATTGATAGTGGTGAATGGAGAAGTTACTTCTCCATCTAGTGGTTGGATACCCAACAGTGTAATAGGCAGCAATTACACTTTTGCGAATGCCTTAAATTTGATTATAGAATATCAACATAATGGTGCAGGATACAGCGCATCTGAATGGCGGGCCATTAAAACGAGCACGGAATCTACCCTCTTAGATATCTACGGTCCAGGTGCTTTGAGTGCTTTTACGCTTTTAGGTCAATATAATAATATTATTGGACACAACCCGCTGCGTCAAAATTATGCCTTTGTCAGATTCAGTCATCCTAACTGGTTAATGGATGGTGAGAGTTCTGTGTTGTGGCTAAAAAATCTGGACGATGGCAGTTACGTGTTAAGGGCCAGATGGGATAAGGATTTTGGTAATTCTTATAAATTTGGAATTATGGCTGAAACTTTACGGGGATCATCTTGGAGTGAATTTGGAATCCGGCCTTGGGAATGGTCGCTGGTTACTGATATTGCTTGGTACTTTTAACCCAATGTTCGAATACCATTAGGACTTACGCAAAAGCCATTTTAAGTGACGGATTTCTGAGCTGCTGAACAAGATAATCATCCAAGAAACCGTGTTTGAGCTTATAAACCGTTTTACCTGTCTGAACCGCAAAATGTTTAAGCCGAACCCATACCAAAAAGGCGCAACCAACGTGATTACGTTGAATACGGGCATTGCGACATTGACAACGTTCCATACCTGTCAATTGTTTGCCTTCACGGTGCAACTGCTCAATTTTCCAACGGAAGC